>NZ_DBMAHT010000003.1:0-60944 GCF_057866825.1 Mailhella sp. | reverse complement strand
CACCTACATTCCCGATCCCGTTCGCGAAACCGATAAGACCTTCCTTATGCCTATCGAAGACGTGTTCTCCATCTCCGGCCGTGGCACCGTGGTGACCGGTCGTGTGGAACGCGGCATCGTGAAGGTCGGCGACACCGTGGAAATCGTGGGCATCCGTCCCACCCAGACCACCACTGTGACCGGCGTTGAAATGTTCCGCAAGCTGCTCGATCAGGGCCAGGCCGGTGACAACATCGGTGCTCTGCTCCGCGGCATCAAGCGTGAAGACGTGGAACGCGGCCAGGTTCTCGCCGCTCCCAAGTCCATCACTCCTCACACCAAGTTCAAGTCTGAAGTGTACGTTCTGAGCAAGGACGAAGGCGGCCGCCACACTCCCTTCTTCTCCGGCTACCGTCCTCAGTTCTATTTCCGCACCACCGACATCACCGGCGTCATCAAGCTGGCTGACGGCGTGGAAATGGTCATGCCCGGCGACAACGCCACCTTCACTGTTGAACTCATCCATCCCATCGCCATGGCTCCCGGTGAACGCTTCGCTATCCGCGAAGGCGGCCACACCGTCGGTTCCGGCGTGGTGACTGAAATCCTGGAGTAATACCATGCGCGTGAACATCCTGCTCGCTTGCACGGAATGCAAGCGCCGCAACTACGCCACGGTTAAGAACAAGAAGAACACTACCGGTCGTCTTGAAGTCATGAAGTACTGCCCCTGGGACAAGAAACATACGACTCATCGCGAAGCGAAGTAGTGCTTCATAGCGCAGGCCAGTAGCTCCAACGGCAGAGCGGCGGTCTCCAAAACCGCATGTTGGGGGTTCGAATCCCTCCTGGCCTGCCATTTCTTTTGTCTTTTCAGTTTTGAGGCTAACATGAGCAAAAAACAGAGTGACGCCGCGGAAGCGAATTCCCAGGCAAAAGCGGCTCCCGCCACTGCCTCCAGCAAGTCTGGCCAGTCCGCTGGCGAAGATCGCGGACTGATGGCGCGCTTTGCTGCATTCAGGGATTATCTTCTCCTGTCTCGCGTTGAGCTGCGCAAGGTCAGCTGGCCCAACTGGAAAGAAACCCGTACCACCAGCATGGTGGTGCTCGGCTTTGTTGCCGTCATGGCCATCCTTCTCGGAGTGGTGGATCTCATCCTTTCCAGTGTGGTTCGTCTGATCCTTGCCTAAGAGGATGACTCCGTTCACACTTTTCTCCACATCCGCAAGGGTAAAATACAATGGCTGAGCAAGAAAGCATCACCGAAATCCCTGTCCATTCTGAATCTGCCGCCGCTCAGGATGCCGGTCACTGGTACATCCTGCATACTTACTCCGGTTTTGAACAGAGAGTCGAGCAGATGATCCGGGAACTGATGCGCACCGGCCAGGACAACGGCTGCATCCACGATGTGGTCGTGCCCACCGAACGAGTCATCGAACTCGGCAAGGGCGGTCAGAAGCGCACTACCACCAGAAAGTTCTATCCCGGATACGTCATGGTCCGCATGACGATGACCGACCTTTCCTGGCATCTGGTTCAGAATATCCCCAAAGTCACCGGCTTTGTGGGAGGGAAAAATCGTCCTGCACCTATGGGTCCTGGTGAAGCGGAACGCATTCTTTCGTTGATGGAAACCCGTCAGGAACAGCCCCGTCCCAAGTTCAATTTCGACCGCGGCGACGAGGTCCGGGTCATTGATGGCCCCTTCGGCGGTTTCAACGGCGTGGTGGAAGAGGTCAATTACGACAAGGGCAAGCTCAAAGTGTCCGTGTCCATTTTCGGCCGCCAGACGCCGGTGGAACTCGATTTCATCCAGGTGACCAAGGGCTGAGCCCTTCACCGAGATATTTCTGCTCTGGATTGTTTCATCGACAGCAGTCAGGCCTGTGCCTGAGACCGCAAAATAAGGATTAACGACAATGGCCAAGAAAGAAGTTGCCAAGATCAAACTGCAGATTCCTGCTGGTGCTGCCAACCCCTCTCCGCCCGTTGGTCCCGCTCTGGGCCAGCACGGCGTGAACATCATGGGGTTCTGCAAGGAATTCAATGCTCGTACTCAGGATCAGAAGGGCATGATCATCCCCGTGATCATCACGGTGTATGCCGACCGCTCCTTCACCTTCGTTACCAAGACGCCTCCGGCTCCCGTTCTGCTGATGAAGGCCGCCAAGGTTGAAAAGGGATCCGGCGAGCCCAACCGTACCAAGGTTGGTTCCGTCACCATGGCTCAGGTTGAGGAAATCGCCAAGCTGAAGATGCCCGACCTGAACTGCAAGGATCTCGAAGGCGCCGTGCGCAATATCATGGGCACCGCGCGCAGCATGGGACTGGACGTTAAGTAATAACGTTCAGGCGGCAAGACGGCGTCCGTACGTGTGATATGTGGGCGCGTTCATCGCGCCGCGCCTATTTCGTTGGATTCGGCCGTACTGCCGGTTTCCGCCGGCAGGAGATTCGAGACGACAAGCGCAAAGAAAGGAATACCATCATGCCTACGCATGGAAAAAAATATCGCAATTCGCTGGAAGGCGTTGATCTGACCCAGCGTTTTTCCGTGGAGGACGCGGTTGCCAAGTCCCTTGGCGCTTCCTTCGCCAAATTTGATGAAACGGTTGACGTGGCCCTTCGTCTGGGCGTCGACCCCAAGTACTCCGACCAGATGGTCCGCGGTGCTGTTTCCCTTCCCCATGGCCTCGGCAAGACCGTTCGCGTGGCCGTGTTCTGCAAGGGCGACAAGCAGGCTGAAGCCCGCGCCGCCGGTGCCGACGTGGTCGGCGCTGAAGACCTCGTCGCCCAGATCAAGGGCGGCTGGCTGGAATTCGACGCCGCCGTCGCCGCTCCCGACGTCATGGCTCTCGTGGGCCAGGTCGGTCGTGTGCTCGGCCCCCGCGGCCTGATGCCCAACGCCAAGACCGGCACCGTCACCTTCGACGTTGCCAAGGCCGTTCAGGAACTGAAGGCCGGTCGCGTGGACTTCAAGGTTGACAAGGCCGGTGTGCTGCATGCCCCCCTCGGCAAGGTTTCCTTCGGACCTGAAAAGATCCTCGGCAACCTCAAGGCTCTGCTCGACGCTGTTGTGCGTCTGAAGCCTTCCGCCGCCAAGGGCCAGTACATGCTTTCCATGACCGTTTCCACCACCATGGGCCCCGGCTTCAAGGTCGACATGGCCCAGTGCAAGAAGTTCATCGAAGGCTAAATGAGAGGCATCCCGCAAGGGATGCCTTCCGCCTTTCAAATATTTAGGCTAGGGAAGGAATTTCGGGTCGAAGACGGCAGGAGGCGCAAGCCTTAATATCCTGCTCAGACAGATTCTTTGGCTCGGCATTCCACAAGACAAAACACCCAATCGTGAGGAGCATCACGTGAAGAACAGGTCTGAAAAAGCCGTAATCATCGAGCAGGTCAAAGAAATTGCCTCTCGTGCTTCGTTTGCGGTTGTGACCGACTTCAAGGGTATGTCGGTGGAAGAGCTGACCGGGCTCCGTGTGGCGCTGCGCGCCGCTGGCGGCGAATATCACGTCGTCAAGAACACTCTTGCCCGCATCGCTTTAGCAGACACCGAACACAGCTCCATCTCTTCTTCGCTGAAGGATAACTGTGCCATTGCCCTTGGATTCAATGATCCGGTCGGTGTGGCCAAGGCTCTCACGGACTTCGCCAAGAGCAACAACAAGCTCGAGATCCGTCAGGCCAGCCTCGACGGCAAGCCCCTGACTCCTGCTCAGGTGGCCGATCTCGCCAAGCTGCCTTCCAAGGAACAGCTGCTTGCTCAGGCTCTGGCGACCATGAACGCCGTGCCCACCAATTTTGTGTCTCTCATGGCCAATATGGTTCGTCCTCTTCTGTACGCCCTCAAGGCTATCGAAGAGAAGAAGGCTGCGTAACTCGCACCTTTGGCTGCCATTTCGCCCCAAACCATCAAAGTCAAAGAATTTTTTTAAGGAGTCATTACCATGGCCGATATCACCAAGGAACAGGTTGTTGAGTTCATCTCCAACATGACCGTGCTCGAACTGGCTGAATTCATCAAGGAACTCGAAGAAAAGTTCGGCGTTTCCGCCGCCGCTCCCGCCGTTGCCGTGGCCGCCGCTCCCGCTGCCGCCGCTCCTGCTGAAGAAGAAAAGACCGAATTCGACGTTATCCTGAAGGAAGTCGGCGCCAACAAGATCGGCGTCATCAAGGTTGTGCGCGCTCTGACCGGCCTCGGCCTCAAGGAAGCCAAGGACAAGGTTGACAACGCTCCTTCCACCCTGAAGGAAGCTGTCTCCAAGGAAGACGCCGAAGCCGCCAAGAAGGAACTCACCGAAGCCGGCGCCACCGTCGAAATCAAGTAAGTTCCTTTCACAGCAATGTGAATTTGAAGCCCCCTCAGCCCGAGGGGGCTTTTTTGTTGCCCGAAGCAGGACACGCGGTTTTATCGGCGGGGCAGTTTCGCTCGACAGCCTCCCGGCATCGTCAGGGCTGCACGCTGCGATCGGTCGCAGATTCCGGCGCGAGGTCGGAACGAAAGGACGGAGCAGCAACGGCGGGAGTAACAGCGGGGCCGCGTGCTGCGCTCCTTGGCGTCTTGTCGAAGTGCGGCAGGGCTCCGAAGTGCGTGCGTCGGTTTGCTGCCGCGGCGAGAGGTGGAGAGCGCGGAGGTGTTTTCTGGCGGGGGAGTTTTTGCGCGGGATGCCCAGGGCATGAAGCAGCAGGGGGAACATGCGTCCGTTTCGACGCATCGGGGAGAGAGACCTCTGCGTTGCGCGAACCTGGAGGACTGAGGCCATGCCGTGGCGTCCGCAGCGCTTGTTTCTGCGCCGAGGGAAAGTCTGCGCGGGCAGGGCGAGTTGGTGCGGACTCGGCGGGGCTCTTCCGCCGGAACGGAGTCGTTGTGTTTTGATGTGCTTCGGCAGAGATGCTGAGAATCGGTCAATTCCTGACGCCTCAGCTTTCGGTGATTTCGTTTTCTGCCGAAACATTGTTCGGAAGAGCCGCAATCAAAGAGCTCCGTTTCCGCGATCCGAAGGCGTCGGTCGGGAAGAATGGTGGAGGTCGGCAGGCGCGGGAGGCGTGTCTGACTGAGGCTGCGCAGAAAGTCGGCGATGGAGGACGTGCGCAGCAGAGCACGGAGGGGAGAGCAGGGGCAGAGCGACGGTCGGCGAAAGCGCTTTGTCCCGCAAGTGAGTCATGCCTTGCAGGCAGGCCGCTGCCGGATTGTCGATGAATCTTCCCTGATGGGGGCGCTCGTCATTGTCGAATGTTCAACCGGGGAAAGGGGAGAGCCTTTGCTTTGGAGCGGGCCTCATTGCCGGGAGTGAGGCAATCAGGAAAAGGCACGGGAGAGTTGCGCCTATGCTGTCATTCCCACCACGGAGAGTATAGCAACGGGGAACAAGGTCATCGTCATGGAATGGCATTGGGATGAAAAGTGGTCGTCTGTCCCTGGACGTGAGAGGGCGCAAGTCCGAGGCCCGGCAGGGGATGTGCTTCTGCGTCCGTGGTGAAGTGATCCCGGCAGGCGGAGGCTTGTCTGACTGAGGCTGCGCAGAAAGTCGGAGAAGGAGGACATGCGCAGCGAAGCACGGAGGGGAGAGCAGGGGCAGAGCGGCGGTCGGCGAAAGCGCTTTGCCCCGCAAGTGAGTCATGCCTTGCAGGAGGCCGCTCTGGATTGTCGATGAATCTTCCCTGATGGGGGCTCGTCATTGTCGAAAGTTCAACCGGGGAAAGGGCAGAGCCTTTGCTTTGGCTCGGACCTCATTGCCGGGAGCACGGCGATCAGGAAGAGACTGGGAAGAGAGCCGGGACAGACCGGGGGCGGCAACCGGGGTAAGTCTGGGGAGGATGGTTCTGCCTTCAAGGCGGCGTTGCGTTCGTTGTGCGTTTGTGGTCCATGCGTCGCCGTCGGCAGGCGTTCGTCTGCCTGCCGAACGTGGACGCGGCAATGGTTCTGAACAATGCCGCTTCCGTTTATTGAGCATGTTTAGAATCGGAGCAGAATGCCGTGAAATGCGGCGGACGCGGCATAGAAATGCGCTCTTGAGCGCAAGCCGCGTGGTATTTTATCCGAAAATAAGTTGAAAAACGAATCCGCCCGGCGAAGTTATGGCGTTTTCCCCCGTTTTCGGCAGCGAGGCGCCAAAATATGCGGCATGAAGACCGGCCCGACGGCAAAAGCCGTGCGGTCGTCTTTGCTTCCACAGGAAAATTGAAGAGCAAATTTTTTCTGCTGCATTGATTTTTTTCGAAAAAATGGAGAAAAAGCAGGAAAATTTCACTTGTCAACAGAAACGGCAATTGTTTTTTAGAAAAAAATGAGCTATCCTGAAATATGGAAAAGGTGTCATGAAAACACTTGCTATTTGCCTGATAAGGGGTTAGTCTGACTGACTCATTAGGATAATCTCTACGGACGGATATGCAGGCATCACACATTGAACGCTCCATATAACCAGATGCCATAAACCGCAGGCAACGCCCCTTCCAAGGCATGGAAAGGGGGGCTTTGTTGCCTGTTTTTTCGCGTCTGCACTTTCTGTGTCAAGGCTTTCTTCCGTACGTCAATTTTCCGGCGCAGGGCCGGACAACTGCCATTCTTGAGGTAAAGTAATGGGTCAGCTTACGAAGCAATTCGGCAAAATCAAAGTGTCCATTCCCATTCCGCACCTTTTGAATCTTCAGGTGGACTCTTACAGCGCCTTCCTTCAGGAAGGCCGCAAGGAATCGGAACGCGATCCTCATGTCGGACTCGAAGGAGTCTTCCGGTCGGTGTTCCCCATCGAAGATTTTAATCGCACCGCCAGCCTGGAATATCTGGGCTATGAGATAAGCGAGCCAAAGTACGACCAGGCCGAGTGCATCTCCAAGGGTCTGACCTACGAAGCTCCCGTGCGCATCAAGGTACGTCTCGATATCTACGACGTCGATGAAGCCACAGGCGCCCGCACCTACCGCGACGGCAAGGAGCAGGACATCTATTTCGGCACGCTTCCGCTGATGACCGAAAAGGGCACCTTCATCGTCAACGGCACGGAACGCGTCATCGTCAATCAGCTGCAGCGTTCTCCCGGCATCATCTTCGAGCACGACGGCGGCAAGACGCACACTTCCCGCAAGGTGCTCTATTCCTGCCGTGTGATTCCCATGCGCGGTTCGTGGCTCGACTTCGACTTCGACCACAAGGACATCCTCTACGTGCGCATCGACCGTCGCCGCAAGATGCCCGCCACCATTCTGTTCAAGGCCATGGGCATGTCCAAGAATCAGATTCTCGACACCTTCTACAAGAAGGAAGAGTATCGTCTGGACGGCTCCCGTCTGTTCATGCGCGCCGACGCCGATCTGTACGCCAACGACAAGGATCGTCTCGCCTACAACGACATTCTCGACGCCGAAGGCAACGTGGTGGTCAAGGCCGGCAAGAAGCTGAACAAGCGCGACTGGAGAAAGATTGCCGGAGCCGGCATCGAGTTCATCGAAGTGGCTCCCGATTCGCTTCAGGGCCTGTTCCTCGGCGAAGACGTGGTCAACGCCGCCACCGGCGAAATCATGGCCGAAGCCGCCGACGAAGTGACGCCTTCCCTGCTTGATCAGCTTCAGGAAGCGGGCGTGACCACGCTCAGCATTCTGCACACCAAGGGCGCCGACACCTCCTCCTCCATCCGCGACACCCTCATGCTCGACAAGACCACGAGCACCGAGAAGGCGCAGGAGGAAATCTACCGTCGTCTGCGTCCGAGCTCTCCGCCCACGCCCGAAATTGCGGCCAGCTACTTCGACAACCTGTTCCGCAATCCCGACTACTACGATCTGTCCGCCGTGGGCCGCTACAAGCTCAATCTGCGCCTCGGTCTCACCACCGACAAGGACGTGCTCACCCTCACCGACGAGGACATCATCACGGCCATCAAGGTGCTCGTGACCATGAAGGACACCAACGGCGCTCCCGACGACATCGACCATCTGGGCAACCGTCGCGTGCGTCTCGTGGGCGAACTGGTGGAAAACCAGTACCGCATCGGCCTTGTGCGCATGGAACGCGCCATCAAGGAACGCATGAGCATTCAGGAAGTGGCCTCGCTCATGCCTCACGATCTCATCAATCCCAAGCCCGTGGCGGCCGTGCTCAAGGAATTCTTCGGCACCTCCCAGCTGTCGCAGTTCATGGATCAGACCAACTCCCTCTCGGAAGTCACGCACAAGCGTCGTCTTTCCGCTCTGGGCCCCGGCGGTCTTACCCGTGAGCGCGCGGGCTTTGAAGTGCGAGACGTTCACACCTCCCACTACGGCCGCATCTGCCCCATTGAAACGCCTGAAGGCCCGAACATCGGCCTTATCGTTTCTCTGACCACCTACGCCAAGGTGAACGAATACGGCTTCATTGAAACGCCCTACCGCGTGATCCGCAACGGCTGCCGCACCGATGAAATCGTGCATCTCGACGCTTCCTGCGAAAAGGATCAGATCATCGCTCAGGCCAACGCTCCCGTGGATGAAAACGGCCGCTTCATCGAAGAGAACATGACCGTCCGCTCCACCGGCGGCGACGTGCTCATGGCCAGCCGCGACGAAGTCACCCTGCAGGACATTTCGCCGAGCCAGATGGTGTCCATTTCCGCCGCGCTCATTCCCTTCCTTGAACACGACGACGCCAACCGAGCCCTCATGGGCTCGAACATGCAGCGTCAGGCCGTTCCGCTTCTGCGTTCCGAACGTCCTCTCGTGGGCACCGGCATGGAGTACGACGTGGCCCGCGACTCCGGCGCCTGCCTGCTCGCCGAAGGCGACGGCGTGGTCCGCTACGCCGACGCCGAACGCGTCATCGTGGCCTACGACAACCTTTATCTTGAAGACCGCGGCGGCGTGCGCAGCTACGATCTTCTGAAGTACCACAAGTCGAACCAGAACTCCTGCTTCGGCCAGAAGCCCACCTGCTACCCCGGTCAGCGCGTGAAGAAGAACGACGTGCTTGCCGACGGTCCCGGCATCGAGAACGGCGAACTGGCCCTCGGCAAGAACCTGGTTGTGGCCTTCATGCCCTGGTGCGGCTACAACTACGAAGACGCCGTGCTCATCTCCGAGCGCGCGGTGAAGGACGACATCTACACCTCCATCCACATCGAGGAATTCGAGGTTGCCGCCCGCGACACCAAGCTCGGACCGGAAGAAATCACCCGCGACATTCCCAACGTGGGCGACGACATGCTTCACAACCTCGACGCGAGCGGCGTGATCCGCATCGGCGCGTCCGTGAAGCCCGACGACATCCTCGTGGGCAAGATCACGCCCAAGGGCGAAACGCAGCTCACTCCTGAAGAGAAGCTGCTGCGCGCCATCTTCGGCGACAAGGCCCGCGACGTGAAGAACACCTCCCTCAAGGTTCCCCCGGGAATCGAGGGCACCGTCATCGACGTGAAGGTGTTCAACCGCCGTTCCGGTGAAAAGGACGACCGCACCCGCGAAATCGAAGCCTACGAAATCGCCAAGCTCGACCGCAAGGAAGCCGATCACGTGCGCGCCCTCACCGAGCGTACCCGCGAACGCATGCGTCCTCTCATGGAAGGTCAGGTGCTCGCCGTGGACATCGCCGGCAAGCGCAAGGGCGAAGTGCTGGCCGCGGCCGGCAGCGAACTCACCTGGGACGTCATGCTGGAGCTGCCCATCAAGCGTCTGGCCGACATCCTGCGCAACAAGGACGTCAACGATCAGATCGTCCACATGCTGGAAGCCTACGACCGCCAGCTCGAAGTGGTGAAGAAGCTCTACGACTCCAAGCGTGAAAAGGCCACCGAAGGCGACGATCTGCCTCCGGGCGTCATCAAGATGGTCAAGGTTCACATCGCCATCAAGCGTAAGCTTTCCGTGGGCGACAAGATGGCCGGCCGTCATGGTAACAAGGGTGTGGTCTCCATGATCCTGCCCGAAGAAGACATGCCCTTCTTCAAGGACGGCCGTCCCGTGGACGTCGTGCTGAACCCCCTGGGCGTGCCTTCCCGAATGAACATCGGTCAGATCATGGAAACGCATCTGGGCTGGGCCGCCAAGGAACTCGGCCGTCAGCTCGCCGAAATGGTGGACAACGGCGTGGCCATGGATGAGCTGCGCCGCGAGGTGAAGGACATCTTCGCCGCCGACCTGCCCGCCGCCCGCGCCGACGGCATGACCATCGACGAACTGGTGGACAGCATGAGTGACGAAGAACTCAGGAAGGCCGTGCTCGGTCTGCGCAAGGGCATCATCACCAAGACCCCCGTGTTCGACGGCGCGCAGGAAGATCAGATCTGGTCGTGGCTGGAAAGAGCCGGTCTGCCCAACGACGGCAAGACCGTGCTGTACGACGGCCGCACCGGCGAACCCTTCGCCAACCGCGTGACCACGGGCGTGATGTACTACCTGAAACTGCATCACCTCGTTGACGAAAAGATTCACGCCCGTTCCACCGGCCCCTACAGCCTGGTGACGCAGCAGCCTCTCGGCGGTAAGGCCCAGTTCGGCGGCCAGCGTCTCGGTGAAATGGAAGTGTGGGCTCTGGAAGGCTACGGCGCGTCGTACCTCCTGCAGGAATTCCTGACCGTCAAGTCCGACGACGTGGCCGGCCGCGTGAAGATGTATGAAAAGATCGTCAAGGGAGACAACTTCCTTGAAGCCGGTCTGCCCGAATCCTTCAACGTTCTGGTCAAGGAACTCATGTCCCTCGGCCTCAATGTGAATCTTGAACAGGAAGAACCCAAGAAGCCGGCCAAGCCCCGCTTCTTCGTGAACACCCCTGTCATTGAAGAATAAGACGGGGCGCTGCCCCGGAATCCGCCCGGGTCGCCCCGGGAGCCGCATCGGCCTTTTCGGGCCGGTGCGGCGCGGATATTTTCCGCAGGAGACCGGATGCTCCGTTTTCCTGCTCAGGCAAAGATGAATCCAACCCTCTTGCCAGGGAGATATAGATGAGTCTGGACGATCTGTTTACTGTCCGTGACACGGCGGCCACCTCCAGCGTGTCGAACATCCGCAATCTGAACTCCATTCAGATCACGCTCGCGTCGCCGGAAAACATACGGGAATGGTCGTACGGCGAAGTCAAGAAGCCGGAAACCATCAACTACCGTACGTTCAAGCCTGAACGCGACGGTCTTTTCTGCGCCAAGATCTTTGGTCCCGTCAAAGACTACGAGTGCAACTGCGGCAAGTACAAGCGCATGAAGCACCGCGGCATCGTCTGCGAAAAGTGCGGCGTTGAAGTCATTGCCTCCAAGGTGCGCCGCGAGCGCATGGGCCACATCGAACTGGCCGCGCCCGTCGCCCACATCTGGTTCCTGAAGACCCTGCCTTCCAAGATCGGCACCCTGCTCGACATGACCATGGCCGATCTGGAAAAGGTGCTGTATTTCGACTCCTACGTGGTGCTCGATCCCGGCTCCACCAACCTGAGCCGCATGCAGGTCATATCCGAGGACCAGTACCTTCAGATTCTGGAACGTTTCGGCGACGAAGCCCTCAAGGTGGGCATGGGCGCCGAAGCCATCCGCGGCCTTCTCGAAGAGCTCGATCTGCCGGCCCTCAAGGTGAAACTGCGCGAAGAATCGCAGGAAACCAAGAGCCAGACCAAGAAGAAGAAGCTCACCAAGCGCCTGAAGATCGTGGAAGCCTTCCTCGAATCCAACAACAAGCCGGAATGGATGATTCTGGAAGTCATCCCCGTCATTCCGCCGGATCTTCGTCCTCTGGTTCCGCTGGACGGCGGCCGCTTCGCGACCTCCGACCTCAACGATCTGTACCGCCGCGTCATCAACCGCAACAACCGTCTGAAGCGCCTCAAGGAACTCGGCGCGCCGGACATCATCATCCGCAACGAAAAGCGCATGCTTCAGGAAGCGGTGGATGCCCTGTTCGACAACGGTCGTCGCGGTCGCGCCATCACCGGCACCAACGGCCGTCCGCTGAAGTCCCTGTCCGACATGATCAAGGGCAAGCAGGGCCGTTTCCGTCAGAACCTGCTCGGCAAGCGCGTGGACTACTCCGGTCGTTCCGTTATTTGCGTCGGTCCTTCGCTCAAGCTCCATCAGTGCGGCCTGCCCAAGAAGATGGCTTTGGAACTCTTCAAGCCCTTCATCTATTCCGAACTGGAAAAGAGAGGCTACGCTTCCACCATCAAGAGCGCCAAGAAGATGGTCGAACGCGAGGAACTCGTGGTGTGGGACATTCTCGCCGAAGTGGTGCGCGAATACCCCGTGCTCCTGAACCGCGCGCCTACCCTGCACCGTCTGGGCATTCAGGCCTTTGAACCCCTGCTCGTGGAAGGCAAGGCCATTCGTCTGCATCCGCTCGTGTGTACGGCCTACAACGCCGACTTCGACGGTGACCAGATGGCCGTGCACATTCCGCTTTCCGTGGAAGCGCAGATCGAATGCCGCGTGCTGCTCATGAGCACCAACAACATTCTCTCGCCCGCCAACGGCAGCCCTGTCATCATTCCTTCGCAGGACATGGTTCTCGGCCTGTACTACATGACCGTGGACCGCTCCTTCTGCAAGGGCGAAGGCATGGTCTTCTGCGGCCCCTGGGAAGTGGAAGCCGCCTACGACGCCAAGCAGCTCGACCTGCATGCCCGCATCCGCGTGCGCATGGAAGACGGCAATCTTGTGGACACCACCTGCGGCCGCGTGCTCGTGTGGGAACGTCTGCCTCACGTGCTGCCCTTCGAGGAAGTCAACAAGGTGCTCACCAAGAAGGCCATCGGCAAGCTCGTGGGCATCGCCTACAAGGCCGCCGGCATCAAGAACACCGTCATCCTGTGCGACCAGCTGAAGAACATCGGTTACGAGTTCTCCACCCGCGCGGGCATTTCCATCGGCCTCAAGGACATGACCATTCCTGCCCGCAAGAAGGCCATCATTGCCGCCTCTCAGGCCGAAGTGGACGACATCGAACAGCAGTACCGCAACGGTATCATCACCCGTACCGAAAAGTACAACAAGGTGGTTGACGTGTGGTCGCAGACTTCCACCACCATTTCCAAGGAAATGATGAAGGAAATCTCCGTCGATCACGTGGTCGATCCGAAGACGGGCCGCGAAGCCGACGACACCAGCTTCAACCCTATCTTCATGATGTCCAACTCCGGTGCTCGAGGCAACGCGGACCAGATGAGACAGCTCGGCGGCATGCGCGGCCTCATGGCCAAGCCTTCCGGCGCCATCATCGAAACGCCTATTACGGCGAGCTTCCGTGAAGGCCTTACCGTGCTGCAGTACTTCACTTCCACGCACGGCGCCCGCAAGGGTCTGGCCGACACCGCTCTGAAGACCGCTAACTCCGGTTACCTCACCCGCCGTCTGGTGGACGTGGTGCAGGACGTCATCGTGTCTCAGGAAGACTGCAACACCGTGGACGGCATCGAAATGACTGCCCTGCGCGAAGGCAACGAAATCAAGCTGCCTCTGCGCGACCGCATCATCGGCCGTGTGCTGCTGTACCCCGTCATGCATCCCACCACCAAGGAGCTGCTGTTCCCGGCCAACACCCTGGTGGATGAAAAGGTGGCCAACGCCCTCGACGAAGCCGGCGTGGGCACCGTGACCATCCGTTCCGCCCTGACCTGTCAGGCCGAACGCGGCGTGTGCGCCCTGTGCTACGGCCGCGACCTGGCCCGCGGTCATCTCGTGAACGTGGGCGAAACCGTGGGCATCATCGCCGCTCAGTCCATCGGCGAACCCGGCACGCAGCTGACCATGCGTACCTTCCACATCGGCGGCACGGCGTCCGCTCAGGTCGCCAAGTCCAGCTTTGAGGCCCAGAACTCCGGCCGCATCAGCCTGACCCGCGTGAAGTCCGTCATCAACCGCGACGGCATCGCCATGGTCATCGGCAAGAGCGGTCAGCTCACCATCGTGGACGATCAGGGCCGCGAAGCCGAAAAGTACATCCTGCCCAACGGCGCCCGCCTCTACGTCTCCGACGGCGAGGAAGTGGTGAAGGGCAAGATGCTTGCCGAATGGGATCCGTTCAACGAACCCTTCATCACGGAAGTTGACGGTTTCATCCGCTTCAAGGACATCATCGAAGGCAAGACCGTGCAGGAAAAGATGGACGAGGCCACCCGCCAGTCCACCCGCACCATCATGGAATACCGCACCACGAGCTTCCGCCCGGCCATCGACATCACGGCGGAAGACGGCACCATCAAGTCGCGCACCTCGGCGCAGGGCACCGGCTCCATTCCGGCGACCTACACCATGCCGGTGGGCGCCCTCATCATGGTGAAGGACGGCGAGGCCGTGCAGGCCGGCGACATCATCGCCCGTAAGCCCCGCGAAACCTCCAAGACCAAGGATATCGTGGGTGGTCTTCCTCGCGTGGCCGAGCTCTTCGAAGCCCGCAAGCCCAAGGAAATGGCCGTGGTGTCGGAAATCTCCGGCATCGTGGAATACGCGGGCGAATCCAAGGGCAAGAGAAAGCTCATCGTGCGGCCTGAAGTGGGCGAAGCCAAGGAATACCTCATTCCCAAGGGCAAGCACATCACGGCTTCCGACGGCGACTATGTGGAGGCCGGCGAGCCCGTGACCGAAGGTCATCCGGAGCTGCACGACATTCTGCATACCCGCGGCGAAAAGTATCTGGCCCGCTACCTCGTGGACGAAATCCAGGAAGTGTACCGCTTCCAGGGCGTGGGCATCGACGACAAGCACATTGAAGTCATCGTCCGCCAGATGCTGAAGAAGGTCACCATTCTCGATCCGGGCCAGACCACGTTCCTCGTGGGCGAGCAGGTCGACAAGGTGGAATTCAAGGAAGAGAACGACAAGGCCATTGCCGAGGGCCGTCAGCCCGCCGTGGCCGAACCGCTGGTGCTCGGCATCACGCAGGCCTCTCTGAGCTCCCTGTCGTGGGTGGCCGCGGCCTCCTTCCAGGAAACCACCAAGGTGCTCACCGAAGCTTCCCTCAAGGGCAAGCACGACTACCTGCGCGGCCTCAAGGAAAACGTCATTGTCGGCCGCCTCATTCCTGCGGGTACCGGCTATCGCGAATACGTCAACCAGAACATCGAGGTTCCGGATCAGAAGGAACGCCCCGACAAGTTCCTGGAAGACCTTGAGGAGCGTCCCATCATCGCTCCTGATATCGAAACCGGCATCAACAACGCGATAAACGACTAAACGGAGCGGGTTTTTCCCGCGCCTGAAATACGAGGCCGACGCCTTTTGCTCCTTCGGGAGCACGGGGGTCGGCCTCGGAGTTTAATGACGGAGTTCGAGGGACTGCCGGTGGGGAGTGTGCCGGAATTTTTCGGGCTCTCGGCGGAGAAAGGCAAGAGCGCTGATGTTGGGGGGGCTTCCCGGAAATTGCTTCTGGCTGCGGAGTCGGGCGCTCTCGGGCGGACGTTTCGAGCGCCCATGTGCTTGAGAGGCGCAGCACGGCATCTTTGATCGTCATGCCGTTTTCCCGGGGCAGGAGTGTGTGCGTCGGCAGCGCGCGGCAGCGCCGAGGCTGTTCGGCGGCGGCGAAAGCAGACGGATATATTGCCTCAGCCGGGGAGAAAGCGGCGTCCGTCTTGACAGTCCCCGTTTGTTCGCGGACAGTGGATGTGACTGCTTTCTGCCTTGCAAAAGCAGCCGCAGCGGCCTTCAGGCATGACGGACAGGGCGTTTCTGCGGGCCCTGGCCGCGTTTCAGGGCAAAAAGGGGCCGGGCATGCGCAATCAGGCTTCGCATCGCCTTTTGGAGCGTGGAAGCGCCGTGCGCGCTGCGGTGGACACAACGGTTACAGGAGCGTTTCGTTGAAAAAGTTTCATATTCTCTGCATCAGATGCGACCGCATCGGCGACATGCTGGTCAGCACGCCGGTCATTCATCGCCTTCGCGAGCTTTATCCCGATGCCGTGCTGGACGTGATCGCCAGTCCGCTCGGTGCCGTGGCGCTGGAAGACAATCCCGACGTGAGTCGTCTTTTCATTTACGACAAGAAGTCTGCGGCCTCGTGGCTTCGTCTCCTGCCGCATCTGCTGGAGCCGCACGATCTGGTGGTGAACTTCAATGCGCATTCGCGCACGCTCTGTCTGCTTTCCTCGCTGGCCCGGGGCCGGAAGAAGGGCGCCCTGAATCAGGGCAGGCTCGCGCCGTGGAGCGGCGCTCCGGAAGACGGCGAGCACTATTCCGGCGTGATGCTGCGGGAACTGGAGGCCGAGTTTCAGCTCCCGCACGACGAGCATCCCGACATCAGCATCCGCTTTACTGTGCCGGAAGCGGTGGAAAAGGCCGTTCGGGAGACGTATCCGCCGGTTGCGGGCCTGCGCAGGGTAGGCATATTCATCGGCAACATCAAGAAGACCGGGCTTCGCTGGCCCATTGAAAAGTTCGTGGAGCTGACGAAGGTTCTTCTGGACAAAAATGACGATGTGGATGTGTGGATTGTGGCGGGCGAAAGCGACGTGCCGCTGCTGGACGCCTACCGCGGCATGGAGCATCCCAGACTGCATCAGTTCATCGGCAAGAAGTCGCTGCAGCACACGGCCGCATTTTTGAAAACGTGCGATGCCTTCGTCACGTGTACGTCCTCGCCGCAGCATCTGGCGGGAGCCGTGAAGGTGCCGACGGTGTCCATCACCTATCCGTGGTCGGAAACGCTCTGGACGCCGCGCGGGCCGCTGAACTTTTCCGCCGTGTCGAAGGTGAACGACGACGTGCGGGACATTCCCGTTCGTGAGGTCTATGAAACGCTCAACAAGACCATGCAGGGAACGCTGACGCCGTGGACGGACTGATGCTTTTGGCGTGCGTTATCTGACGCAGAAAAAGTCGGGGCTTCGGCTCCGGCTTTTTTTGTTGCCGAAAATGCATGGGCGAGGGACATTGAAGGAAGGGAGAGGCTGAAACGGAGATCTTTTCGGCGGGCCAGCGGAGAAGCTCGGCCCGGGCGTTCGGCACAAAAAAGCGGGAGAAGACGTCAGGTCTTCCCCCGCGGCTTCCGGTGACTGCCGGAACTTAGATTCTGTCGCAGACGGCCTTGCCCATTTCCGTGGTGGAAACGGGGGTGATGCCGGGTTCGGCGATGTCGCAGGTGCGGATGCCCGCTTCAAGCACGGCGGTGACCGCGTTGTCGATGGCGGCGGCTTCCTTTTCCAGACCGAAGCTGTAGCGCAGCATCATGGAAACGGACAGGATGGTGGCCAGCGGGTTGGCGATGTTCTTTCCGGCGATGTCCGGGGCGGATCCGTGGCTCGGCTCGTACAGGCCGAAGGAGCCGTCGGCGAGGCTGGCGGAAGGCAGCATGCCGAGAGAGCCGGTAATCATGCTGGCTTCATCGGAAAGGATGTCGCCGAACATGTTGGACGTGAGAATGACGTCGAACTGACCGGGACGATACACGAGCTGCATGGCGGCGTTGTCCACGTACATGTGGGAAACGGTCACTTCGGGGTAGTCGGCGCTCATTTCGTTGACCACGCGACGCCACAGACGGGAGGTTTCCAGCACGTTGGACTTGTCCACGCTCACGAGGTTCTTCTTGCGGGCCATGGCCGCGTTGAAGGCCACCTTGGCGATGCGGCGGATTTCCATTTCGCTGTAGCGTTCCACGTCGTAGGCTTCCTGACCGTACTTGCCTTCGCGCCAGCCGTGTTCGCCGAAGTAGATGCCGCCGGTGAGCTCGCGCACGATGACGAGATCCATGCTGTCGCCGATGTTCTCATGCTTGATGGGGCAGGCGCCGCTCAGGGCCTTGTGCATGATGGCGGGGCGCAGGTTGGCGTACAGTCCGAGTCCTTCGCGGATCTTGAGCAGGGCCTTTTCGGGGCGCTCGGGGCCGGGCAGATTGTCCCACTTGGGGCCGCCCACCGCGCCGAGCAGCACGGCGTCGTTCTTTTTGCACACGTCCACGGTGTCTGCGGGGAAGCAGGTGCCCACGGCGTCGTAGGCCGCGCCGCCCATGAGCAGATGCGTGAACACGAATTCATGGCCGAACTTCTGTCCGACCTTTTCAAGAACCTTGAGGGCTTCGGTCACGATTTCCGGGCCGATGCCGTCGCCGGGAATGACCGCAATGTGATACGTTGCCATGGCGTTGTCCTTTATGATTGAAGAAAAAAGGTTGCGAAAGCGCCGCCGGCGCTTTTCGTGGAAAAAAGACCTGTGCGGCCTGCGCGGATGCCGTCCGCTGCGGCAGGCAGGGTCAGCGCGAGGCGCGCAGTTTTTCTATTTTGGCCTTCGAGTAGTTCACCAGACCGCCGCAGGCGATGAGGTTCTGCATGAAGGGCGGGAAGGGCTCGGCCTGGAAGGTCCGGCCCGTGGTTTCGTTGGTGATGACGCCGGTTTCAAAATCGACGCTCACCGTGTCGCCGTCGTGAATGTTTTTCGCCGCTTCGTCGCATTCGAGAATGGGCAGGCCGATGTTGAGGGCGTTGCGGAAGAAAATGCGCGCGAAGGTGGAGGCGATGACGCAGGAAATGCCCAGGTACTTGATGGAGAGCGGCGCGTGCTCGCGGGAGGAGCCGCAGCCGAAGTTCTTGTGCGCCACCATGATGTCGCCGGGATGCACCTTCTTCACGAAGTTGGGATCTTCCGACTCCATGCAGTGGGACGCGAGTTCCTTCGGGTCCGTCACGTTGAGATACTTGCCGGGGAGAATGACGTCGGTATTGACGTCGTCGCCGAAAACAAAGGCTTTGCCGTGTGCGTTCTGCATCAGTCGTTACCTTCCTTGTCCATGATTGCTTCAGGGCTGACGATGCGGCCCGCTATGGCCGAAGCGGCCGCCACGGCCGGGCTGCACAGATACACTTCCGACTCCACATGGCCCATGCGGCCCACGAAGTTGCGGTTGGTGGTGGAAAGGCATTTTTCGCCCGCGGCGAGAATGCCCATGTGGCCGCCGAGGCACGCACCGCAGGTGGGGGTGCTCACGGCGCATCCGGCTTCCATGAAGGTGCGGATGTAGCCTTTTTCCATGCATTCCATGTAGATGGAGGGCGTGGCCGGAATGACGATGACGCGCAGCCTGTCGCTGATTTTGCGGCCCTTGAGAATGCTTGCGGCCATGGCCATGTCTTCCATGCGGCCGTTGGTGCAGGAGCCGATGAACACCTGATCGAGTTCCACGTCGCCCACTTCGTCGATGGTGCGGGTGTTGGAGGGCAGGTGCGGGAAGGCTACCGTGGGGCGGATGGCGGAAAGATCGATGTCGATGGTCTTTTCGTATTCGGCGTCGGGGTCGGCCTCGTAGGCGGTCCAGCTCTTCTTGCAGTGCTTTTCGAGGTAGGCGCGGCACACGTCGTCCACGGGGAAGGTGGCGTTTTTGGCACCGGCTTCAATGGCCATGTTGGTCATGGAGAAGCGGTCGTCCATGGAGAGGTTGGCCACGCCGCTGCCGGAAAATTCCATGGAGCGGTAGAGCGCGCCGTCCACGCCGATGAGGCCGATGATGTGCAGCATGACGTCCTTGCCGCAGACCCACTTGCCGGGCTTGCCCGTGAGGTTGAAGCGGATGGCCGCGGGAACCTTGAACCAGTTTTCGCCCGTGGCCATGCCCATGGCGAGATCGGTGCTGCCCACGCCGGTGGAGAACGCGCCGAGCGCGCCGTAGGTGCAGGTGTGGGAGTCGCCGCCGATGATGACTTCGCCGGGAGCCACGATGCCCTGTTCGGGAAGCAGGGCGTGTTCTATGCCCATGCGGCCCACGTCGAAGAAATGGGTGAGTTCGTTTTCGCGGGCGAATTCGCGGCAGACCTTGCACTGCATGGCGGCCTTGATGTCCTTGTTCGGCGCGAAGTGGTCGAGAACCACCACAACCTTGTCCTTGTCGAAGACCTTGTCGGCTCCGGCCTTGCGGAATTCGGGAACGGCCAGCGCTATGGTGATGTCGTTGCCCATGACCACGTCGAGCTTCGCTTCAATGAGCTGGCCCGCGGTCACGCTGTCGAGTCCGGCGTGCGCGGCCAGTATTTTCTGAGTTACGGTCATGCCCATAGGGATATATCCTTGTAGAAATGAGAATGTGCATTGTTCCCGTTTGTCGGGGCAGCAGCAAAAAGTCCTTTCACGATAAAATAGCGGTTTGTGCTTGTCCAGAAGAAAGAAGGCAGACCTCTGGGCAGGACATAAGATTTCTCTGAAATACGCCTGTCGTTTCCCGCGGATGCCCTGGCTCGGGATGCGCGTCGGCGGGCTCGTGACGGCAAAGAAACATTCCGGCGGCGGGAGAAGAGCGGGGCGTTTTTCTGCATAAAAAAACAGACGGAGCGCCGGGCCCCGTCTGTTTTGCGTCTGTTTGTCCGGTATCAGGACTTGTGCAGCATGATGTCGAGAATGACTTTGTCGGCCTCCTTCATGCCTTTGGAGCCGAGGCGTCCGAGATTGGCGATGCAGGCCTCGATGTCGTCGTCAACGATGCCTTCGTTGCCGGGCACCACGGTGCCGTTGAGCGCAAGCAGCACGGCCTGAATGCCCGCGCCCACGGCCGTGGCCACCTTGAGGGCGCAGCTGCTTTTGGCTCCGTCGCAGATCATGCCGGAAACGTTGCCCACCATGTTGCGCACGGTGCGTTCCATGTCCTTGAGGCCGCCGCCGAGCAGCAGGGCGATGCCGCAGGCCGAGGCCGTGCCCGCCACCATGGCGCCGCAGTGGGCGGAAAGGCGGCCGAGGTGATGCTTGATGTGGATGGAGGTAAGATGACTTACCATGAGGGCGCGGGCGAGCTTTTCGTCGTCGGCCTGGGTGCGGATGGCGCAGGCCACCACGGGCATGGTGCAGGTGATGCCCTGATTGCCGCTGCCGGAATTGCTCATGACAGGCATCATCACGCCGGCCATGCGAGCGTCGGCCGCGGCGGCCGTGAGCTTGGTGGCGAAGGTGGGCAGATCGTCGGCGAGCATGTGGTTGCGGATCTGCATGTCCATCATCTTGCCCACGCCGAGGCCGTACTGCTGCCGGAGTCCTTCTTCGGCCACGCGGCGGTTCATGCGCGCGGCTTCGAGAATGAAGCTGATTTCCTCAAGCGGGGCCGTGACCGCAAATTCGTAGATTTTGGCCAGCGTGAGCGGCCAGGGCTCGTTTGCGTTTTCGGCTTCGGCGCTCTCCTGCTTCTTTTCAAAGACGAGTTCGCCGTTTTTCCACACGCGGGTGATGTTGTCGTGGCTGCCCGCAAGTTCCGCGGCGGCGCTTTCGTTTCCGGCATGCACCGTGACCAGACAGTAGAGAAGCTGATCGTTGTCGGCAAGGTGCAGGCGCACGGCGTCTTTGGCAAGCATGTCGCGTGCGGCCTGCGCCGTGGCTTCGTCGAGATCCTTCAGGCATTCCAGTCCGAGGGCGCTCTTGCCGCCGAGCGCGCCTGCGGCTGCGGCCACGCCGAGGCCCATTTCGCCCGTGCCGGGCACCATGACGCCCATGCCGTTCTTGAGAAGATTGGCGCTCACGGCCACGTCCATGCGTTCGGGAGTTTCGCCGAGCTCCTCGGCCGCCCGGGCCGAGCACAGGGCCACGGCGATGGGTTCCGTGCAGCCAAGCGCGGGCACGACTTCCTTGTGCAGCAGAGAAAGAAAGACGGAGCGTTCCTGTTTGTCCATGCTCATGGTTACGCCTCGTTCTTGTGCTGGAGTTCTCCGAGCTGTTCGTTGCGGTTGAAGATGCCTTCGAGCATGAGCGTGAGCGCGCCGTCGCCCGTGATGTTGCAGGCCGTGCCGAAGCTGTCCTGCAGGGCGAAGATGGCGATGAGCAGGGCCACGCCGTTCTGATCGAAGCCGAGCACGCCGGTCACGATGCCGAGGGAGGCCACCACGGTTCCGCCGGGCACGCCCGGGGCGCCCACGGCGAAGATGCCGAGCAGCAGGCAGAAGAGAATCATGACGCCGACGCTCGGCAGCGTGCCGTAGAGCATGAGATGCAGGGTCATGCAGAAGAAGGTTTCGGTGAGCACGGAGCCGCACAGATGCACGGTGGAGCCCAGGGGAATCATGAATTCCACGAGGTTCTTGCTGAGCACGCGGGACTTGCGGGCGCATTCGAGGGCCACGGGCAGGGTGGCGGCGCTGGACATGGTGCCCACGGCGGTGAGATAGGCGGGAGCGTAGTAGCGGAACACCTCCCAGGGATTGCGGCCGGAGAGCGCGCCGCCGATGCCGTAGAGCACGGCAAGCCAGATGAAGTGACCCACGATGACGATGAGCACCATGGAGATGAACACCGGCAGGTGCAGGCTGAGCGAACCTTCATAGGCGAGGCCGAGGAAGGACATGCCCACGAAGAAGGGCAGGATGGGAATCATGATGCGCACCACGAGGGAGCTCATGACGCGTTCGAGTTCGGCGAAGAGACGGGCCAGATTTTCCGACTTGGTCCAGGTGATGGCCACGCCGAAGAAGAGGGCGAGGATCAGGGCGCTCATGACGCTGAAGAGCGGGGGAATGTCGAGCCGGAACACGATTTCGGGGAGCTTGCGCAGTGCTTCCGTGGAGGTGGCGATGGAAAGATGGGGGATGATGATGTAGCCGGAAACGGTGGAGAAGAAGGCCGCGCCGATGGAGGAGAGATAGGCGATGGCCACGGCGGTGAACAGAATTTTGCTGGCGTTCTGGCCGAGGCGGACGATGGCCGGGGTGATGAAGCCCACGATGACGAGCGGCACGAGGAAGAAGATGATCTGGCCGAAGATGTAGCGCAGGGAGACCACGGCGTCCATGATGTGGTGCAGAGGGCTTTGCGTGTTGTTGCCGAGGTAGGTGCCTATGAGGGAGCCTATCACGATGCCGGCCAGAAGTTTGAGAATTAGCGAGAAGTCGGCGGCTTTTGCGGACATGTTGATCCTCCATCATTAAAAGTACGTTTTTGCGCTGTTAGCACAGGAATGTCCTTCGCGCAATACGGCGGTTCGTGAGAGAAGGGCGGAAACGCCTGGAGGGCGCGTGTTTTCGCCTGTCGGAAGGGCGGGCGGCGGCCCGGGAAAAAGCGGAAGCATTGCGCGCAGTTTTCGGCGTGCGGAAAGGCGCGGACCTGCCCGAAGACGCGTCCGCGGAGCCCGGCTGCGGGGAAGAAAGTGAAAAATTCTTGTAGAAAATGCTTGACGAACCGGGGAAAGGTCTATAAGAATCGTCCTCACCGAACAATAAAGGCGCGTAGCTCAGGTGGCAGAGCACTTCCTTGACACGGAAGGGGTCAGCAGTTCAAGTCTGCTCGTGCCTACCACAAAAAATCATCGGAAAGGGAGGCAGCGCCTCCCTTTTCTTTTTTGTTTTATCAACTGTGATTTTTGGAGTTTCCCATGCAGATATCCGTAGAAGGAAAGTTGGTTGAGGCCGCCGACGGCGCTTCCTGCGCCGAGGTGCTGAAGCAGGCTCTTTCCGGCAAACGGTTCAAGGCCGCTCTTGCCTGCCGCGTGAAGACCGCAGACAAGGAAACGCTGCTCGATCTTTCTGCTGCAATGCCCGCCGATGCGCTGGAAGCCGCCCCCGTGACGGCTGAGGACCCCGAAGGGCTTCAGCTGCTGCGCCATTCCACTTCCCATGTCATGGCCGCCGCCGTGAAGAGACTGTTCCCCGACGTGAAGGTCACCATCGGCCCGTCCATCGACTCCGGCTTCTATTACGACTTCGATACTCCGCGTCCCTTCTCCCACGACGACCTTGAAGCCATTGAAAAGGAAATGCGTTCCATCATCGCCGAGAACGTTCCCTTCGAGCGCTCCGAGATGAAGAAGGACGACGCCGTTGCCCTGTTCCGCGACAAGGGCGAGAACTACAAGGTCGAAATCATCGAGGGCATCGACGCCGACACCGTGTCCCTGTACCGCTGCGGCGACTTCCTTGATCTCTGCCGCGGACCGCACATTCCCGGCACGGGCGCGGTCAAGGCCTTCAAGCTGCTTTCCGTGGCCGGCGCCTACTGGCGCGGCGACGAAAAGAATCCCATGCTCTCCCGTATTTACGGCACGGCCTTTGCGGACGAAAAGGCCCTCAAGGAATATCTGAACGCCCTTGAGGAAGCCAAGAGACGCGATCATCGCCGCCTCGGCAAGGAACTCGGCCTGTTCTCCTTCCATGAAGACGTGGCCCCTGGCATGTCCTTCTGGCTGCCCAAGGGCATGATGCTCCGCACCATTCTCGAAGACTTCCTCGTGCGCGAACATCTCAAGCGCGGCTATGAGCTCGTGCGCGGCCCGCAGATTCTGCGCCGCGAACTGTGGGAGCGTTCCGGTCACTACGATCACTACCGTGAAAACATGTACTTCACGGAAATCGAAGGCGACGTTCACGGCGTGAAGCCCATGAACTGCGTGGGCCACATGCTCATGTACGGCGAAACCCTGCACAGCTATCGCGATCTGCCCGTGCGCATGTTCGAGCTCGGCGTGGTGCATCGTCATGAAAAGTCCGGCACGCTGCACGGTCTGCTGCGCGTGCGCCAGTTCACCCAGGACGACGCCCACATCATCTGCACCACCGATCAGCTGGAAGACGAAATCATCAACGTCATGCATCTTTCCGCCGACCTGATGGATCTTTTCGGCTTCAAGTACCGCATCTTCATTTCCACCCGTCCCGAGGACAGCATCGGCTCCGACGCGGACTGGGAAAACGCCACGAACGCGCTCATCAAGGCCGTGGAGAAGGAAGGCAAGCCCTACCAGATCAACGAAGGCGACGGCGCGTTCTACGGCCCCAAGATAGATATCAAGGTCACCGACGCCATCGGCCGCGAATGGCAGCTTTCCACCATTCAGGTGGACTTCACCCTGCCTGAGCGCTTCGATCTCGTGTATGTCGGGCAGGACGGCGAACGTCATCGTCCCGTCATGGTGCACCGCGCCATTCTGGGTTCTCTGGAACGCTTCATCGGCGTTCTCACCGAACATTACGCCGGCGCCTTCCCTGCCTGGCTTGCTCCCGTGCAGGCCCGCATCGTCAACGTGACCGACGCCCAGATGGATTATGTCAAGGAAATGAAGGCCAGCCTCGTTGCTGCCGGTATCCGCGTGGAAACCGACCTGCGCAACGAAAAGCTGGGCTTCAAGATTCGTGAAGCCCAGATGGCCAAGATTCCCTACGTCCTCGTGGTGGGCGACAAGGAAGTGGCCGACAGAGGCTTCAGCGTTCGCCTGCGTTCCGGCGAGAACATCGGCTTCCGCTCCGTGGAGGACGTGATCGCCATGATTAAGGCGGACAGTGAGGAACCGTTCAAACGTGGAGGTATGAGCTATAGCTTCGCCTAACATGAGACCTCGCCGCGACGTGCCTCAGGACGGCGTGCGCCGCAACGAGCAGATTCGTGCCCGTGAAGTACGGGTGATTGGTCCGGAAGGTGAACAGGTCGGCATTCTTCCCTGTTCCGATGCTATCGCCATGGCCCATGAGGCCGGCTACGACCTCGTGGAAGTGGCCGCCAACGCGGAACCGCCCGTGTGCCGCATCATGGACTTCGGCAAGTTCAAGTACGAACAGCAGCAGAAGAAGAAGGAAGCCAAACGCAACCAGACCGTAGTGCAGATCAAGGAAATCAAGGTTCGCCCCAAGACCGACGATCATGACTACGAAACCAAGCTGCGCCACATTCGCCGCTTCCTCGGAGACGGGGACCGCTGCAAGGTGACCGTGTTCTTCCGCGGACGCGAAATCGTGCACAAGGACCGCGGCGAATCCATTCTGACCAAGATCATCGCCGACACCGCCGATGTGGGCAAGGTCGAACAGGCTCCCAGCGCCGAAGGCCGCACCCTTCAGATGCTGCTCATTCCTCTTCCCAAGAAGTAGTTCATACCCGGCGCGGCGGACGTTTTGTTCCGTCGCGCCGGAGGAATTTTCGCGGGAAACCGCGATGAACGGAAGATGCTTCCGTTCCCGGAAGGAACCGGCAGAGCGCGCGGAGCGTTGTCGTTCGCGCTTCGGGCCCCATTTTTTACTTGCGGATTATGCGAAAATGTTGCATAGTCGGTTCTTTCTGATGCCCAAATCGCGCGCGTTGTATTCGGCGCGTCGCGAATACTAAGGAGTTGGTTATGCCCAAGATCAAGACCAGCCGTTCCGCCGCCAAGCGTTTCAGCACCACCGGCAGCGGCAAGTTCCGCCGTCGTCGTCAGAACCTGCGCCACATCCTCACCAAGAAGGATGCCAAGCGTCGTGCCCGTCTGGGCAAGGGTGCTCTCGTGGACAGCGCGAACCTGAAGGCCGTCAAGCGCCTCATGCCCTACGCCTAAGTCCTGCCCGTGCAGGTCGCGTAGATTTTCAAATTTCGCCGCCTCTTGCGGCTCAACTCCCGCTGGCCTGATCTCCGCCTCGCGGGACTGAATGTGGAGGATTTTCCATGCGTGTAAAGAGAGGTCTTGCTGCCCATCGTCGGCACAAGAAATATCTGGATATGGCCAAGGGCTTCCGCGGCGGCCGCAGCCGTCTGTATCGCATCGCCCGCGAAGCCGTCGAACGTTCTCTGAACTATGCCTTTGAAGGTCGCAAGCTCCGCAAGCGCGCCTTCCGCCGCCTGTGGATCCAGCGCATCAACGCCGGCGCCCGCATCAACGGCCTGTCCTATTCCCGTCTGGTCAACGGTCTGAAGCTTGCCGGCGTGGAAATCAACCGCAAGATGCTGGCCGACCTCGCCGTGCGCGAAAAGGCCGACTTCGCCGCCATCGTCGAACTGGCCAAGTCCAAGCTGGCGTAAGTTCCCTTTGTCGGAACAGCCCGCGGCCCTTGCGGCCCGAGGCACCAGATGAAGCTTTTTGGGGAGTTTTTCCCCGCAGGGGGTGCAGGGCCTTGGCTCTGCACCCCTTTTTCATATCTTTCCTTCAGGCGCGCCCAAAGCGCAGCCTGCCACAAGGCCTTGCCATGGATTTCCTTGAACAATTGAACGGACTGGTCGGCAAGCTCGATGAACGCTTGAACCGCATCTCGTCTGAAGCGGAACTGGAAGCGGCCCGCGTGGACTTTCTCGGCCGCAAGGGGCAGCTTGCCGAACTCATGTCGCACATGCGCGAGCTCTCGCCCGAACAGCGCCCGGCCTTCGGTCAGGCCGCCAACGCGGTGAAGCAGCGCCTCGTGGAACTTTTTGAAGCCCGCCTTGCCCGTCAGGAACAGGAACGGGAGGCCGCCTTCCTCGCCGGTTTCGATCCCAGCCTGCCCGGCCGCACCCTGTGGAACGGTTCCCTGCATCCCATCACGCTGGCCATGCAGGAAGTGTGTTCCGTGTTCCAGCACATGGGCTACGAAATTGCCGGCGGTCCCGAAGTGGAAACCGACTTCAACTGCTTTGAAGCCCTCAACATGCCGCCGGAACATCCCGCCCGCGACATGCAGGACACCCTCTACATCACCGACAAGGTGCTGCTGCGTACCCACACCTCCTGCGTGCAGGTGCGCACCATGATGAACCGCAAGCCTCCGCTTGCCGTCATCGGACCAGGCAAGGTGTACCGCCGCGACTCCGACGTGACCCACACCCCCATGTTCCATCAGATAGAGGGCCTGCTCGTGGACAAGCACGTCACCATGGCCGATCTGCGCGGTACGCTCACGGCCTTCGTGCGCGCCGTGTTCGGCGAAAAGACCCGCGTGCGCTTCCGTCCCAGCTTCTTCCCCTTCACCGAGCCCAGCGTGGAAGTCGATATGTCCTGCACCCAGTGCGGCGGCCACGGCCATGTGAACGGTCAGCCCTGCCGCGTGTGCAAGGGCTCCGGCTGGCTTGAAATTCTCGGCAGCGGCATGGTCGATCCGGCGGTGTTCGCCTCCGTCGGCTACAATCCCGACGAGGTTTCCGGCTTCGCCTTCGGCCTCGGCGTGGAACGCATCGCCATGCTGAAATACGGTCTTACCGATCTGCGCATGAACTTTGAAAACGACGTGCGCTTCCTCCATCAGTTCCCTGCGTAGAGGACGGAATATGCGGTCGGGAAGGACTTGTTGTTCCTTCCCTGTTCCCGTCTTCCGCACAGGCTCGCTGACTGCCGCGGGCTGCGGAAGAGGGCCGGAAACGCCGCCTTTGCGGGCGGCATCCGGAACGACCAGAATTTTCATCCTCTGAGGAGAAAAAACATATGCTGCTGAGTTTCAATTGGCTGAAGGAATTTGTTCCGTACACCGGAACGGCTGAAGAGCTGGGCGAAATGCTCACCATGCTCGGCCTCGAACTGGAAGAAGTGGTGCATCCCTACGCGGAAATCGAAGGCGTGGTGACCGGCCGAGTGCTCACCTGCGAGGCGCATCCCGATTCCGATCATCTGCATGTCTGCACCGTGGACGTGGGTGCGGAAGAGCCCCTCAACATCGTGTGCGGCGCGCCCAACGTGGCGGCCGGTCAGCTCGTCGTCGTGGCTCCCGTGGGCTCGACGCTTCCCGGCGGCCTGGTCATGAAGAAGGCCAAGCTGCGCGGCGTGCCTTCGTTCGGCATGATCTGCTCCGAACGCGAGCTCGGTCTTGCCGACGATCATTCCGGCATTCTCGTGCTGCCCGAAGAAAACAGATCCGGCCGCAAGGTCATGCCCGGCGAAAAGTTCGTGGACGCCTACGAACTGGACAAGGAAGTGCTCGACATCAGCATTACGCCGAACCGTGCCGACTGCCTTTCCGTGTACGGCTTCGCCCGTCTTGTGGGCGCGTACCTGCATCTGCCCGTGACCATGCCTTCCTTCCATCTGGAAGAGAAGGGCGAGGACATGAGCCATGCCGTGCCGGTCGAGGTGAAGGACGGCGGTCTCTGCCCCTCCTACATGGGCCGCATCATCAAGGGCGCGAAGGTCAAGCCCTCTCCGGCCTGGATGCGCTATCGTCTGCACGGCGTGGGCGTTCGCGCCATCTCCAACCTTGTGGACGTGACCAACTACATTCTCATGGAACTGGGCCAGCCCCTGCACGCCTTTGATCACAACAAGCTGGCGGGCGGCCGCATCATCGTGCGCCCGGCCGTGGACGGCGAAAAGCTCACCACCCTCGACGGGCAGGAACGTCTGCTCAAGGCCGGCGACGGCCTCATCTGCGACGCCGAAAAGCCGGTGGCGCTTGCCGGCGTCATGGGCGGCCTGGAAACCGAAATCACCGACGAGAGCGAGAGCGTGTTCCTGGAATGCGCGGTGTTCCGTCCGAGCTCCATCCGCGTGACGGCCCGTCGCCTCGGCCTGACCAGCGAGGCTTCCTACCGCTACGAACGCGGCGTGGATCCCACCAACATGTCGTTTGCGCTGGATCGCGCGGCCGCGCTCATGGCCGAACTTTCCGGGGCCGAAGTGTGCCGCGGCGTGTGCGAATGCACGCCGAATCCCTGGCAGGCTCCGGTGGTGCGCTTCCGCCGCAGCCGCGCCGAAGATCTGCTCGGCGTGGAACTTACCGACGATTTCTGCGCGCAGACGCTGGAGAGCCTCGGCTGCACCGTGGACCGCAGCGCGGGCGACGAGTGGAGCGTGAAGACTCCCGGCTGGCGCTACGACCTCACCCGCGAAGCCGACCTCATTGAGGAAGTGGCCATCTTCAAGGGCGTGGACAACCTCGGCGAAACGCTGCCCTCCATTCCGCAGACCCTTTCTTCCTTCGGCGCGCCGGAAAGCCGTCACGCCTTCATGATGCGCGTGAAGAACTGGGCTGCGGGCCTCGGCCTCAACGAAGCCGTGAACTACAGCTTCGTGGGCAACAAGGATCTCGACTTCCTCGGTCTGCCTGCCGAAGGCCGCGTGAACATCATGAATCCGCTCACCGCCGAGCAGGACGTGCTGCGCACCGAACTTGCTCCCGGTCTGTTCCAGAACGTGCGCCACAACATCGCGCAGGGCGCTGCGGGCGTCCGCCTCTTTGAAGTGGCGGAAGCCTTCACCCTGGATCCGTCCAGCGACACTACGGTGAAGGAAGTGCGTCACCTTGCCATGGTGCTCTACGGCTCCCGCTACGACGAAGCCTGGGCCCACAAGGACGAGGATCTGGACTATGTGGATCTGAAGGGCATTGTGGAAAAGCTCTTCGGCTTCCTGCATCTGCCCGTGCCTGCGTTCGCCATGCAGGAAACGCATCCCTACCTGGCTCCCGCCGTGCAGATGACCATGCCCGACGGCACTGTGGTCGGCGTGATCGGCCGCCTCAAGCCCGCTCTTGCCGACGCCTATCTGGCCCGCAAGGCCGTGTGGTACGCCGATCTCGACATGGACTACCTGCGCGCTGCCTCGCAGGGCGCAAAAACCGTGTTCCAGCCGCTGCCGGTGTATCCGGCCGTGCGCCGCGACATCACGTTCATTGCTCCCCGCGCCATGCATGTGGACGCCGTGCTCTCCGCCGTTCGCGGCGCGAAGACGAATCTCATGGAGAGCGTGGAGCTTCTGGACGTGTATGAACCCAAGGACGGCGCTGATCGTCACATCACCTGCCGCCTGACCTTCCGCAAGGCCGACCGCACGCTTCAGGACGGCGAAGTGGACAAGGAACGCGAAAAGATTGCGTCGTTCGTGGTGAAGAGCCTCGGCGTGCGCATCTAGCGCGTGCTTTTTCGATGAACAGGGGCCGTCTCCTTCGGGGGGCGGCCTTTTTTTGTCGGCGGACGTGCCGCTCGGCGTTCCTGGTTGCGCGGCGGGTGTTTCATGAAAGGCGTTTGAGCGGTCTGAGGCGTTTGCGGGGAGTTCGGCAGGGCCCGAAGGCGGCTTTGCAGACATCGTCGTGCGGATTTTGCGAAGAACATCCGGCGCAGGACTCTTGGCCTTCAGTGGAAAAACGACACTGTAAAAATTTTTTTATTTCAATGAAAATAATGTGTTGTCGTGATTTATTCCTGAATTGTTCATGATTTATTAACAAATTCTTATCATCGTCTGTTGCAAGGTCGTTTCATGGAAAAAGAGGGATTTTCCATAGTTGTGTTAACCACTTTTTTTTCAGAGGAATGACCATCATGAAAAAGCTGACTACGCTTCTTCTGGCTGCCGGCATGACTTTCGCCGCGACCGCTCCTGCTTCCGCCGTCGATATGAAGATGGACGGTGAATATCTCTTCAACTTTGCTCTCGGCGAACGCGTTGCCACCGGCGACAACTTCGACAACGCCGGTCAGCGTCTGCGTCTCGGCATGACCCTTACCGCCAGCGAAAGCCTCTCCGGCTACTTCCAGGTTCAGATCGGCACCAGCCCGAACAGCACCGGCACCTACGACTGGGGCGCCGATCCTTCCGGCAACAGCACCAGAATCGGCATGCGTCAGGCCTATGTGGACTGGATGATTCCTCAGACCGACGTCAAGGTGCGCATGGGTCGTCAGCTCATCGGTCTGCCTGAAGACGCCTTCGGCAAGAACGCCATCATGCATCCCGGCTGGCAGGGCCGCGACGGCATCGTCGTGACCTCTCCCGTGACCGACTGGCTTGATCTGACCGCCTTCTGGGTGCGCGGCGCCTACGCTCCCGCCAAGGGCTCCGGCGGCGTGAACTACGACACCGACAAATCTCAGAAGTCCGACTTCTTCTCTCTGGCTGCTGCCTTCAAGTTCGACGGCTTCTCCTTCTCTCCCTATGTGATGTACGCCGCTCTCGACAAGGGCGCGAACATCGGCGCTTCCACCGACGCCAACTATGTTGGTGCCATGGGCGACAACGACGAATTCGGCGTGCTCTCCGCCGACGGCAACGCCTTCTGGGCCGGCGCTTCCGCCATGCTGACCTACTTTGATCCCTTCATGCTGAAGCTCTCCGGCGCTTACGGCGTCATCGACTACGAAGGCGACGGCGTGTTCAGCTACACCAACAAGCTGACCGGCAAGACCGATACCCTCGAAACCGAAAAGCTGAAGAACCGCGAAGGCTGGTACGTTCAGGGCAAGGCTTCCTACAAGACCGCCTACGGCACTCCCATTCTGGGCGCCTGGTACGGTTCCGGCGACGATCACAACGTGCAGTACGCCCGTCAGGACTGGATTCCCACGTTCAACGGCCGCTTCCATCCCACCCTCGGCTACAGCTCCGGCGAATTCGCGCTGTACGACACCACCACCCGTCACAACATTGCGGGCACCTGGGGCGTGCAGGTCGGCGTTGAAGACGTTTCCTTCATGGAAGACCTGAAGCACAAGTTCACCGTGACCATGTTCAAGGGTACCAACAAAGACAACATCTGGGCCAAGGAAATCTCTCCCTGGGAGTACATGACCACCGCCGATACCGTGGTTGAATTCAACCTGGCCAACACCTACAAGATCTACAAGAACCTGACCGCCTGCCTCGAACTCGCCTACATGATCACCGATTACGATCGCACTGATCACAGCGAATGGGCCGAAGGCAAGAAGATCGGCAAGGACGGCTGGAGCACCGCTCTCAGCTTTGCCTACAAGTTCTAATTCGGTGCGGGCATAGTCCGCTCGGATAGAGATGGTGCGGGAGGGAATGAAGATTCTCTCCCGCTTTTTTTTCAATGTCGGATTGCTGCCGCGTGTTCCGGGCAAAACGGTCTCTTCACTCTGCCGCGGCGGAAACGCTGATGAACGCTCATATCAAGAGGATGAGGCCGTTTTTTCCCGCATGGCCGGCCAGCAGGCGGCGATTTTTTCATCGCGGCAGGGCAATGAAGCCTGAATCCGTCTTCGACCTCTGTTGAAGCTCTTTGCAAGTCACGCCATTTTTTTATGACTGTTCCAAAATTGCTGACGAGAAACATCTGTGATCAGGATTGTTGCCTGCATCGGCTGCGTAAATCTTGACGAATATCAGACCATGCCCTAGTATTTCAAGTACAGACCTGCCTTGAGTACGATTTGTCAGCAGCGTGTTCCTGCATAGTCCGGTCATTTTTTTCGGCAGCTTCCTCTTTTTTTTCATACCATAAGCCGATCAGAGAGCTGCTCCATGCTATACAGCCTTAAAAAACAGCTTTCCGTACCCGACCTTCATCTGCTCGTCGGCGTTTCCGATGCGTCGATAATGAAGAATATTTTCGCGTATCTGGAACCTATGGGCTATCAGCTCGACAGCGCCGCGGACAGCGACGAAGTGCGCAACTGCCTGAAAACTTCCTCGTATGACGCGCTCATTCTCGACGCGCGTTTCAGCGATCAGAACGGCATTCCTTTGTACACCGGTCTGCGCCTGGAAAACGTGAGCTGTCCCATCATTCTGCTTGCGCCGGAGAATACGCTGGAAAACCTGCCCATGTATCTGAACAGCGGCGCCGACGACATCGTGACCAGTCCGCTGCATCTGCTGGAACTGGAAGCGCGGGTGCTGGCGTCCATACGTCTGGCCAAGGCGCACTTCTCCTCAATGAAGCTGAGCTGGGCGGGCATTGAGCTGGATCCGCAGGCGCACACCGTCACCTGCGACGGCGGAAGTCTGCACCTGCCGCCCATGGCCTTCACCCTGCTGGCCCGGCTGATGAAGGCCGCGCCCAACGTGGTGACGCGCAGCGAGCTTCAAAGCGCGCTCTACGGCGACACGCCTCCCAACAGCGACGCGCTGCGCACCTACATTCATATTTTGCGGAGCAATCTGGAGCTTCGGAACAAGCCGATTCTGAAAACGGTTCCGCGGATCGGGTTCCGCCTGACGCCCATGCCGTGAACGGCGCAGATTTTGTTGACGCCGCCGGCGTGAATTCTTTTTTCGGGAAATCACGCCGGTGTTTTTTTATTTTCGCACAGGCCGACGACCGTTCTTCTGCCGCCCGGGCGGGCGCGCAGGCAGGGTGCGCTACCAGCGCAGTTCGGCCTTGAAGGAGCAGGGAGAAAAGCCGACGGCGTCTTTTTCCATGCTGATGTTCAGGCGGAAACCGTGGATGGACGCAATGCGCCGTACAATGGAAATGCCGAGACCGCTGCCGGATTTTTCCTGTCCGGGCGGGCGGAAGAAGCGTTCTCCGAGTCTCGCCACGTATTCTTCCGGCAGGCAGGCGCAGTCGTTCTGCACGGTGAGGCGGTCTTGTTCCAGCGTCACGCGGATGAGGCCGCCTGTCGGCGTGTAGGCGGCGGCGTTTTCCAGAAGATTGCGCAGAAGCATGGAGAGCAGGGCGGCGTTGCCCTGTACTCCGGCGTTGAGCGAGGAAAGCTGCGATTCGAGCCGCAGGTTTGAGGATTCCAGCCGCGAACGGTAGGAGGGCAGATAGTCGGCCAGAAGTTCGCTCCAGACCACGTGGGAGAGCACAAGGTCTTTCGGCGAGGGGCTGGAGCCGGGCATGTGCGAGGCTTCGAGCCGGGAGAGGGCGAGAAGCTGATCGATGAGGCGGGAGCAGCGGTCTATGCCCTGACGCAGGAAGGAGAGGGCCTCCATTCTTGTTTCGGCCGCCATGCCGGGCTGGGCCGCCACCTGCGCCTGAATGCGGAGTCCGGCGAGGGGAGTGCGCAGTTCGTGCGCGGCGTCGGAAATGAAGGAGCGTTCCCTTGTCAGCATGTCCTTGGTGCGTGCGAAAAAGCCGTTCAGCGATTCCGCCATGGGCAGGGCTTCGGAGGGCATGCGGCTCAGATCAAGCGCCGAGGTGTCTTCAGGATCGCGGGAACTCAGCGCCGCCGCCATGCTGCGCAGGGGCGCAAGTTCCCTCGTGAGTAGAATGAAGAGTCCGGCCAGAAGCACGGGCAGAAGAATCAGCCACGGCAGAATCTGACCTTCCAGCATTTCGAGCGCCATGTCGCTGCGGTAGTCCTCTTCCTGCCCCACGGCAATGACGTAGCGCCCGTCGCTGGAATCCATCCACAGAATGCGCCAGGTGTCGTCGTCATGGATCAGCGGTTCGTTGACGAAGCCGTGGCGCGAGTCTTCAAACGGAAAACGCCGGCCTTTCTGACCGTCGGTGAGCAGTCGTTCTCCTTCGGGGGAGAAAATGGCAAAGGCGATGGCTTCGTCTTCGAGCTTGCCGATGCCTTTTTTCTTGACGCCCGGCAGCATCTCGCCGATGTGGGGCAGCTCGCCCGGCGCGCGCGTGAGATCGGCCACGGCCAGCGTTCGCGCCACAAGCATCTGCTGGGAGTCGAAAAATTCGTTGATGTAGCTGCGGCACGTATGCCAGCTGAACAGGGCGGCGGCCAGCCACGCCGTGAGCATGAACAGCGAAAAGAACAGGCTCAGCCGCAGCCGCAGGCTCTTGCGGCTGACGGGCAGGGAAAGAATGCGGTTCCAGAGTCTGCCGGTCAGTCGGCGGCCGCGAACAAAAAGGCCGGAAGCTTTTTGTCCCGTCGCCGAAAATGTGCGGCGGCAGAAACTTCCGACCTTGCCGAAACGCGTTCCTGCATGTTCAGGAGGTGTCATGAGGCGTCTCCCAGAGTGTAGCCCACGGAATGCACGGTTTTGATGAAGCCCGATCCCAGCTTGCGGCGTATGCGGTGAACCAGCACTTCCACCGAATTGCTGCTGACCTCTTCGCCCCAGGGATAGAGCTTTTCTTCAATGGCGCTGCGGGAAAGCACGCTGTGTTTGTTGAGCAGGAGCAGCTCCACGAGCATGACTTCCTTTTGTCCCAGAGCTACGGTCTGTCCGTTCAGAGAAACGGTTCTTGTAAGCGGATCAAAGCTCACTGCGCCGTGGACAAGCTGCGGAGAGGACACGCCGTGTCTGCGACGCACGAGAGCACGCAGACGCGCCGCCACTTCGTCCAGATCAAAGGGCTTGCCGAGATAGTCGTCCGCGCCGAGGTTGAGTCCTTCCACGCGCTGACTGATGGCGTCCCGGGCGGTGAGCACGAGCACCGGCACGTCCTGTCCCGAGGAGCGCCACGTTTTCAGAATGTCGAGCCCGTCCATGCCGGGGAGCCCGAGATCGAGAATGACGGCGTCGTATTCCGCCGATGCGAGAGCCTTCATGCCGAGCGGACCTTCCTTGAACCAGTCCACGGCAAAGCCCATGGCGGGCAGGCCCATTTTGAGTCCGTTGCCTATGAGAATGTCATCCTCGATGAGAAGAACGCGCATGGTGCTCCTTTGTGTTCCGGCGCGTTCCAGGGGAGCAGAACGCGCCGGACGATGCTTACTTCTTCACGACGCTCTTGACGTCGATTTCCAGCTCACGCCAGTCCTTTTCCACTTCACCGGAGATTTCCACGAGGTCGTTGGGTCCCACGTTCTGGCCTCTCCAGCGCTTGTGATCGATTTCCACGTTGATGGTGCCGGTCTGGTCTTCAAACACGTAGCGTTCGTCGCCGAGGTGACGGATGATGTGGCCTCTGAGCGTGACGGGGGTGTCATCGCGAAGCTCCTTGGCCTGCGCTACGGTGCTGAGGGCGGGGCCGGGGCCGGTGTAGCCTCCTCCCTGCATGTAGCCTCCGTCGCGTCCCTTGGCAAGGGCGTCGGAAGCGCCGAGGGTGAGGCTGAGGGCGAGGGCCGCGGCGAGGGCCAGGGGAAGACGGGACTTGCGGGAAGAATCGGAAGAACGACGGTCGTTCAGAGAAGCGGGATGCATGGTCATAAGAAAACCTCCGTAGAGTATATGTTTTGTTTTTTTGTTATTGCTTTTTCCACTTGAGGTCAGTAGAGCATCGGAAACTTACACGCTCCTTACATCGAAAAATTTTTTTGCGGATTCTGCACATTTTCCGTTGAGGCGAAGGCTGGGAGCCGCGTCGGTCGGCGCGAAATGACGACCTGCGCCGTGCGCGGTTTTCGATCGCGACCGGGGGAAAATCCACCCGAGTCTTCCGCGAGGTTCAGGGTACGCCTGAATCTTGCGGACAGGCAACTGTTTTGCAAGGATAATTTTGTCGCGCCCGGATGCGCCGCGTCAAAAGAAGGCTTTTGCGGAAGGGGCGCTCAGGCGCGGGGAAGACGTTCGGCAGGCAGGGAAAGAACGCGTCTGAGTTCCTGCTCCAGAAGCGAGGCCGCTTCATGAAGATGGCCGGAATTGTCTATGCGTATCCAGGGCAGGGAATCGAGATCGGGCAGGGCGAGCAGCGCTCCGGCGAGACGCTCTTCCAGCTCCGCGCCGGATTCCCGTCCCCGGGCCAGCAGGCGTTCGCGAAGAAGATGCGGCTTTGCGGTCACGAGTACGGGAATGAGATTTGGATAGCGGCGCACGGCCTCGGCAAAGGCCGCGCGGGAGCCGTTGACGAGCAGGGAAACGCCGCAGGCGAGCGCCTGTTCGGCATGGACGGAAATGCCGTAGCAAAGTCCGTGACTTGTCCAGTGCAGGGAAAAGCGTCCTGCGGCGGCCAGCTCTTCAAAGCGCTCGCGGGACACGGCGATGTGCCGCTCGCCTTCAGCGGAGGCTGGGCGGGTGATGTGACGCCTGACCGCAGCCAGCGGAAGGCCGCGGAAACAACGGAGCATTTCGCGGATAAGGCTGTCCTTGCCCGCGCCGGAGGCTCCCATGACATAGACGAGTCTGCCGTGCATGATGATCCGCCTGAGATTTGTGCCGCGTGGCGTTGGAGAAAGACGCCGCAGAGAGGCGCGTTTCGGGCCGGATGGCGGACGGACGCGCCCGCACGAGATTGCCGGAAGCATAGAGAAGAGGCGAAGGAGCGTCAATGCCTGCCGGGATCGGAGGCTTGTTCCGCTGGGAGGGGAACGGGATGCCGCCTGGCTTCGCGTTCCAGAATGAGGGCGATGAGGAAGATGCCCACGATGTTGAAGACAAGGCGCATGGCCATGAAGCGGAAGCCGAGCGTGGCGCTTTCAAAGAGAATGAGCGGGATTTTCGTGGTGGACCAGGCTCCGATGAAGATGAACACGTTGCGCATGCTCGCGCCCTTTTTCATCATGACCGCGGCCATGGGAAAGGCGGCGTAGAGGGGGCCCGCCGCGGCGGAGCCGAGAATAAAGGCGAGCAGCATGCCCCGCGCGCCGGAGCCTTCGCCCATGTATTTCATCATGGTTTCTCTGTCCACCCACACGTCCAGAAGACCGAGCAGCACGAAGATGGGCGGCAGAAAGGAAAGCATTTCAAGCACGTTGTCTCCGGTCAGCGCCAGGGCCTTTTCCCCCACGGCGGGTTCAAGGAAGAGCAGCGCGACATTGAAGGCGAAGAGCGCCAGAAACATGCGGTAGCGGCGGAGTACGGCGGCGATCACAGCAGCGCCCCCAGAACGACGGAGGAAACGACGGCGTAGAAAAAGGCCAGCACATTGCGCATCAGGGCCAGACGTTTGCCGAAGAAGGTGCCTTCCAGCGGAAGAGTGACGATGCCCACCATCATGAGCGTGGTGAGGAACATGGCCGTCTGCCCGTAGCCTGCGCCGGAAGAAAGCAGCGAGGCCGCCAGCGGAAAGGCGATGAAGCCCGGAATGAGCGTGACGGAACCGATCACTGCGGCGATGGCCATGCCGAGAGCCCCGGATTCCGCGCCCAGAAGACGGGTGATGAGCTCTTTGTCGAGCACGGCGAGCATGAGGCCTATGAGCACCAGGATGGCCAGAAACTGGGGCAGAATGTTTTCAAAGGATTTCCAGGCCTTGACGAGCGCCTGACGCGTTTTTTTCCTGTCCTTTCGGAAGGAGAGCGCGAGCAGAATCAGGGTGACGAGGTAGAGGGCGGCGGTGGACATGTCAATGTTCCTCGACAGTTGGCGGAGCCATGGGCAGCGTGCGGAGTTTGCCTGCGCCGTGACAGCGGCGGCGCATGGCTTCGTCGCAACCGGAGGCGCGGGGCGCGGCTTCGTCCGCCTTGTCGTCAGGGTGCGTTGCGGCAAGCGCTTCCAGCTCCCGGGCCAGATCGAGCAGGCGCTGCCGGTTGACGGCGTAGTGCATGAAGCGTCCGCGCCTTGTTCCATCAAGGAGACCTGCGCGTCGCAGAAGGCCGACGTGCTGGGATACGGCGCTTTCGCTGATGTTCAGGCGGCCGGCGAGGGCGGAAACGCAGCAGCTGCCGCTCAGCAGCAGACGGAGGAGCCTGCGTCTCGTGTCGTCGGCAAGGGCGCGGTAAAGCAGATCGTTGTCCATGAAAATCGGCGCGTTGTTCGGAAGGCGGCAGAAGCGCGGCGGCTTCCGAAGTTTTAATTAAGTAATTACTTAAATAAAAGGAAGGCCCGGGGCTGTCAACGGCGCGTCTTCCGCCGGGCCGAGGGGGGGGAAACAAAATCCCCGCCGCGGGAGAGCAACGGGGATCATGTTCGGCGAAATCGTCGGCAGGATTATCGACGGGGCGAGCCCAGCATGTCGAAGGATTCCACGGCCGTGCGGAAGGCGATGCCGGAACCGGGTTCGGCGTCTTTGAATTCCGCCTTGACGCTTTCCATGATGCGGGCGCTTTTGTCCTTCGGCGCGAGAATCATGACGAGTTCCTTTTCCGGCACGATGGTGATGCCGAAGAAGGAGGCGTCGTCCGGGCGGGCCGTGCCGCGCGCGTGGATGACCGTGCCGCCCGTGGCGCCGGCGCTTCTGGCCGCGTCCATGACCTGATCGGCGCTGCCGTGGTTGACGATGACGGAGAGAAGTTCGTAGCCGGACTGTTCCGGGCTGTTGTCAGACATGGTGTCCTCCTGAGTCTGGGAAGGAGCGGCGGGCGCGGAATCGTGATGCCGGAAGGCTTCGAGCACGTCGATGGTGAAGAGTATGCCTCTTGTTCTGGAGAGCGCCGGGGCGTTGCGTATGGCGTTCATCACGGGGCGGACCAGCGAGGCGGGCAGCAGGGTGTAGAGCAGTTCCTTTTCCACGTCGTCGAGGCCGAGAATGCGCAGCCATTTGCTCTGGGCCGTGCCGCGTCCCATGAGCACGGTGCCGCCGGGAGCTCCGGCTTTTCTGGCCGCGGCCATGGCGGCGTCGCACTTGTGTTTTTCTATGACGGCAATGAGCAGCTTGCCTGCCTGTTCGTTGAACGAGATGGTCATGCGCGGTCCCCCGTCTTGCGGCTGAAAACGATGCCCAGAAGCTGAATGGCGATGAGCGGCGTCATGGCGATCATGGCGATGCATCCGAAGGCGTCCACGGCGGGATTGCCGCCCACGCCCTTGGATACGCCGAGCATGAAGGCGAGAATGAACGTGGAGGCCATGGGGCCGGATGCCACGCCGCCGGAATCGAAGGCGATGGCCGTGAACATGCGCGGGCAGAAGCGCATGAGCAGCATGGCCGCGGCGTAGCCGGGAATGAGGAAGAACCAGAGGCTCGTTCCCGAGATTACCCGGAACATGGCAATGCCCACGGCCAGGGACACGCCGGCGGAAAGGGCCGCCAGCATGAGCATGCGGCGTATGGCGCCGCCGGAAACCTGTTCCACCTGTTCGGTGAGAATCCACACGGCGGGTTCGGCGCACACCACCACGGCCCCGAGCACCAGCGCCACGGGAATGAGCCAGAACCGGTGTTCCGGCGCGGAGAGCAGCGCGCCGAGCGCGTCGCCCGCGGGCATGAAGCCGCCCTTCACGCCGAGAAAGAACAGAACGACGCCGAAGAAGGTATAGACAAGGCCCATGACCATGCGCAGCGTCTGGCGGCGGGAAAGCTTGATGAGAAAGAGCCGGAACAGCAGAAAGAGCACGGCGAGCGGGCCGAGCGCCATGGCCACTTCGTGCGTCACTTCAGGCAGAAGGTGCAGAAAGTGGGCAACGAGCCCGCGCGAACCTTCTTCCGCAGCGGCGGCAAGCTCCGGAGAGGCCGGAGAGGCGAACAGGCCGAGCATGAGCACGGCAAGAATGGGGCCCACCGAGGCCAGTCCCACGAAACCGAAGCTGTCGTCTCCGGCTCCGCTGCCGCCGCGCACGGCGGCCACGCCCACGCCGAGCGCCATGATGAACGGCACCGTCATGGGGCCCGTGGTGGCTCCGCCTGCGTCGAAACCTATGCCGAGAAAGAGATCGGGCGTGAAGGCTGCGCAGAGAAACACCGCGGCGTAGCAGAGAAAGAGCAGCAGCTTGAGCGGAAGCTGAAAGATGATGCGTCCCATGGCCACGGCCACGAAGAATCCTACGCCCGCGGCAATGATGCACACGAGCGCCATGGGGGCGATGACCGGAGCCACGCCCGTGACCTGCGCGGCCAGCACCTGAACGTCGGGTTCGGCCACGGTGATGATGAAGCCCACCACGAAGCCCACGGCCAGCATGAGGGTGAGATTCCGCTTTCCGGTGAGCGTGGAGCCCACCTTCTGGCCCACGGGAAGCACGCCGATGTCCGCGCCCACCAGAAACAGGCCGAGGCCGATGATGAAGAGCACTGCGCCCGCGAGAAATCTCGGCAGGGCGTCGCCGAGGGGCGCAACTGTCAGATGAAGAAGGAGAACCAGAATCACGATCGGCACGACCGAGATCACGGCTTCCTTGCATTTCTCGATGAAGAGCATGGGGCTCCTTTGGGTTGATAGGAAATATTCTCGTTAAGAGAATGCCATCATTCAGGAGTTGTGTCCAGAGGGGGATATCGGTCTGGGGCGTTTTCTGCTACGCGATGAAGAAGCGGTAGATGAGCGAAGCGAGCAGCAGGCAGAGGGTGACGTAGAGGAAGTTTCTCACCATGCGGGTGCCGATGCGGATGGCCAGATGCGTGCCGAGCTGATTGCCGAGGATGTTGGCCACGGCGCAGGGAATGCCCAGAGAATACAGGGCCACGCCGCCGGAAGCGAATACGGCGAAGGCTCCGGCGTTGGAGGCGAGATTGAACACTTTTGCGGTGGCCGAGGCGCGCACGAGTCCCATGCGCAGCACGAGATGCTGAGCGATGATGAAGAAGCTGCCCGTGCCCGGTCCGAAGAATCCGTCATACGCGCCGATGAAAAATCCCATGAGAATGACGCGCAGCCAGAGATGCTTTTCCGGCAGTTCGCCTTCTTCGCTGACGAGCTTTCCCGAGAACAGGGAAATGACCATGCCCACGGGCAGCAGGAAGATGAGCAGCTTGCCGAGCATGGCGCTGTCCACGTGCATGGCGAGGCCGGATCCGGCCATGCCGCCGACAAAGGCGGAAACGAAGCCTGCGGGCGCGATGCGCAGCACCACGAGATGATTGCGGGCGAAGGTCCACAGCGAGGTGAGGGAGCCGAGAGTGCTTGCGAACTTTCCGGTGCCGAGGGCGGTGTGCGGCGGCAGGCCGCACAGAAGCATGGCCGGGGTGGAAATGAGTCCGCCGCCTCCGGCCACGGAATCCACAAAACCGGCGACAAAGAAGAACAGGCACAAAACAACGATGACGAGCAGGGAAAGTTCCATGATGAGAGCCTTATTGATGTTGCAGAGACATGTCCTTGTAGTCGAAAACGCGGCGTTTGTCGAAAATGGACTTTTCTGTGCCGCCATGAGAGAATCAGGCAAGAAAAAAGGGGAATCGTATCTAGGAGAGGCCTCGGCGCGCGGGTAATATGACGGATATTCTTTCCGGAGAGCGCCGCGCGGAGTCCAGAAATGTGCGCGGCATGGAGGTGCGCATGGGAGAATGGAAGCGTATCAACGACCGCCTCAAGGAACTGGTGCTGCGTCACATGCCGGAGCCGGGCTACCGTCAGACGGAGATTCCCGGCTTGTCGTTGTCCCGGCGGCTGGCGCACGACGTGCTGGAAAACAGCCTGTATCACCCGTGCATCGGGGTCATGCTTCAGGGGCGGAAGAAATCCGTCATCGGCACGGAGGAATACGTGTACGGCGAGGGGCAGTGTCTGGTGGTCGGCGTGGACGTGCCGAGCTCCTTTTACGTCATGGACGGCACGGAGGAAGCGCCGTTTCTGTGTCTCTCGCTGGAAGTGGACAAGTTTCTGCTGGCAAGGCTGGCCGCCGAAGTTCCGCCGACGCCGGGATCGGGCGGGGAAGGCGGCATGAAGGGCGTGTCGGTGGCCGACGTGGACGTTTCCGTGCTCGACGCCTTTCTGCGTCTGGCGGAGCTTCTGGACAAGCCTGAACAGATTGCCGTGCTCGCGCCCATGATCATCCGGGAAATCTACTACCGCATGCTCATCGGACCGCAGGGGGAGTTCCTGCGCCGTTTCCATACGCTGGGCTCGCAGAGCATGCAGATTGCGCAGGCCGTCACCTGGCTGCGGGACAATTATCGTTCGCCGCTTCAGGTGGAGGAGCTCGCCCGCCGCGTGAACATGGCGACGTCCACCTTCCATCGGCATTTCAAGGAAGTGACGAGCCTGAGTCCGCTGCAGTTTCACAAAAGACTGCGTCTTTTTGAGGCGCAGCGCCTCATGCTTTCGGAACGGGTGGACGCGGCCAGCGCCGGACTCGCCGTGGGCTATGAGAGCCCCACGCAGTTCAACAGGGAATACAAGCGCCTGTTCGGCGAACCGCCGCACCGCAACATCACAAGACTGAAGAACGCCCGTTCGGGCCGGGAGTAGCGCAGGCGCTGGGGCTTTGCGCCGGTTTCGGCGCAGCGCATGGGGAGCTGTGTCGACCTTCCTTCTCCTGCGGAGCGTTTCCGGGGAAGGGCGTCCTTCCGCGCCTGTGGGGCATCATTTATCCGGGAACGGGGAGCCTGGCGGAAGGCATCGTCGTTCCGCGTCCGAGGGACTCATTGCCTTGCGCAGATCAGGGAGGTCGTCAACGGCATGCTGCTCCCCGGAGGGGGAGGGCATACCGGACGCGGCTTTTCCGAGCATCCTAGCGTTTTTTGTTTTTTGCCCTGTGGCGGAATGGCGCGTCGCCTGGGCGAGAGCTGAGAAACGCCGGGGCAGAACTGTGCAGTCTGTGCAGGTGCGCCGACGCCTGAGCGCGTGAAAGGGAAATCCCTGTTCAAAGCGCACCCACCCCGGAGCGCAGCCGCCCGAGTGCGGTGCGGGAGCCTGTTGCGGATGCGGCAGGCGGGATTTCGGAGGCTCCGGGGCAAACGGCCCGGGGCGCGTCGTCAGTCCAGCTCTTCCTTGAGCGGACGCTCCATGAGTTCGCGCACGGCCGCCGCCGGATCGGCGTTTTCGTAGAGCACCCGGCACATGGCTTCGGTGACCGGCGCGGACACGTTCAGTTTTTTCGCGAGCTCGCGGGCGGCAGAGGCGGTTTTCACGCCTTCGGCCACCATGCCGAGCGAGGCGACGATGTCGTCGAGCTTTTCGCCCTTGCCGAGGCGGATGCCCACCTGACGGTTGCGGGAAAGTCCGCCCGTGCAGGTGAGAACCAGATCTCCGAGGCCGGAAAGGCCCATGAAGGTGAGGGGTCGGGCTCCCATGGCCGTGCCGAGGCGGGAGAGTTCCGCGAGCCCCCGCGTGATGAGCGCGGCGCGGGCGTTGGAGCCGAAGCCGAGCCCGTCGCCGATGCCCGCGGCAATGGCCATGACGTTCTTGAGCGCGCCGCCCATTTCCACGCCCGTGACGTCGGCGCTGGAATAGCAGCGGAAAAAGGGCGTGGAAAAGATTTCCCGGAGTCGCGCGCCGAGGGCGTCGTTTTCGCAGCCGAGCACCACGGCCGTGGGCTGCGCGTCCATGACTTCCGCCGCAAAGGACGGGCCGGAAAGCACGGCGTAGCGGGGAGAGAGGGCGGAGAGTTCTTCCATGACCACGCGGCTCATGGTGAGGCAGGTGCCGTTTTCCAGCCCCTTGGAGGCGTTGACGATGACGCAGCGCTCGGCAATCACGGGCCGCATGGAGGCCAGCCATGCCCGCTGATGCTGGCAGGGCACGGCCAGCACGAGCAGGTTGCAGCGACGGATGGCGTCCGGCGACAGAGATGCCTTCACGCCGGGATGCAGTGCCTTGCCGGGCAGATAGCGCGGATTTTCGTGCCGTTCGTTGACGGCGCTCTCCACGGCGGGATCGCGAAGAACGAGGGTGACGTCGTGCCCGGCCGAGGCCAGCACATGGGCGAGGGCCGTGCCCCAGCTTCCGCCGCCGGCCACGGCGACGTGAAGGATGTCTGCTGTCATGAAACTGCTCCTTTGCTTGCGGCAGTATGGCCCGAAAGTGTGACGGGAGCATGACAGAATTTCAGGAGCCTGCCCGGAAGGCGTGTTTTTTCGGCAGGAAGGAAGAGGGGGCGGAAAGGCGGGGAACGCTTGCGGAGGGCATGGGGAACGAGCGCCCGTTTTGGAAGGCGGGCGTTTGCTTCGCTCCCGCATTCACCGCACTCTCGCATTAAACGCACGAGGGGCCCGGCTTCTGCCGGACCCCTCGTTTTGTCAGTCGTGCTTCTTTTCTTCGGAAGCGTGATGCTTTTCGCATTTGCCCGTGAGGCTTTCGCCGGGCTTGGCCTTGGGGCCGCTCTGCACGATGCGGCTTCCTTCGGGCACGCTGTGGGTGAGCCACACGTTGCCGCCGATGACGGAGCCCTTGCCTATGGTGATGCGGCCGAGAATGGAGGCTCCGGCGTACACGGTGACGTTGTCTTCGAGAATGGGATGACGGGGAATGCCCTTGACGAGCGTGCCGTCCGGGTTCTTGGAGAAGGAGAGCGCACCGAGCGTCACGCCCTGATAGAGACGGCAGCCCTTGCCGATGATGCAGGTTTCGCCGATGACCACGCCGGTGCCGTGATCGATGAAGAAGTTTTCGCCGATCTGCGCGCCGGGATGAATATCGATGCCCGTGCGGGAATGGGCCATTTCTCCGATGATGCGGGGAATGATGGGCACGTTCAGCTTATAGAGTTCGTGGGCGATGCGGTGATGGATCATGGTGAGCATGGAGGGGTAGCAGAACACCGTTTCGCCGGGGCTCGTGGCGGCGGGATCGCCTTCGTAGGCGGCGCGGGCGTCCTGGGCCAGCATGTCGCGGATGGCGGGAATGCGCTGCATGAACTTCATGGCCATTTCCTTGGAAGCCACGTCGCAGCCGCGGCAGTCGTTCACATAGTCGGCGCAGGCAAAGCAGCCGCCCCGGCGGATCTGTTCGCTGAGCAGACGGAAGATGGAATCGAGGTTGGCGGCGATATGGTAGCGCAGCGATTCCCTGTGCACGTGGGAAGGGCCGAAATAGCCGGGAAAGAGCACGGCCTTGAGACGTTCCATCACTTCCTTGAGCACCTCCTGAGAGGGCAGGGGCGTGGAGCAGTCTTTGGCATTGAGTACGGAGGCGAGCGATTCCGGACGGCAGAGCGCTTCGGTCACTTCATCGAGTTCGCGCATGCGGGAGAGGGCCAGTTCCATGTCTGGGGCGGGATGGCAGGGGGTCATGAACGCTTATTCCTTGGAAAAGAGAGGAGTGGAGAGATACCGTTCCCCGGTGTCGGGAGCGACGGTGACAATATGTTTTCCCGCAAATTCGGGAAGCTGAGCCAGATTCATGGCGGCGCGCACGTTGGCGCCCGAGGTGATGCCGCAGCTCATGGATTCGCGGGCCATGAGCATGCGGGCCGTTTCCATGGCGTCTTCGGTGCTCACCGTGAGAATGCCGTCCACGAGGGAGCGGTCGAACACTTCGGGCACGAAGTTCGCGCCTATGCCCTGAATGCCGTGCGGGCCGCTGCGGCCTTCGGAAAGCACCGGCGATTCCGCGGGCTCCACGGCGAAGCAGCGGATGGAGGGATTGGCTTCCTTGAGCCGGAGGCTGACGCCCATGAGCGTGGCGCCCGAACCTATGCCGGCCACGAAGGCCTGCGGCACGAAGCCTTCCTTGCGGCAGTCTTCCAGAATTTCCACGCCGGTGGTGGAGTAGTGAACGCGCGGCCCCACAGGGTTGCTGAACTGGTTGGGACGGTAGGCTCCGGGAATGGAGGCGAGCAGTTCCTCCACCTTGTTCTGCGCGCCCTGCATGCCTTCTTCGGCCGGGGTGAGCACGACTTCCGCACCCATGGCGCGGAGCAGGGCGATGCGTTCCTTACTCGCGGATGCAGGCATGGTGAGGATGAGACGAAGATTCATTTTGCCGCACACCACGGCAAGACCGATGCCGAGGTTGCCGCTGGTGGCTTCCACCACGGTGCCGCCCGGGGCCAGCGCGCCTTCGCGGATGGCGGCGCGCACGTAGCCGAGCGCGGCTCTGTCCTTGATGGAGCCGCCGGGGTTGCGGGCTTCGTATTTGACGAAAATTTTAGCCGGAAGTTCTGCGGACACGCTGTTCAGGTAGATGAGCGGCGTGTGCCCGATGGTATCGAGAATATTCATAGACGCCTCACGAATGATCTGGGAGGGAGGGAATGTCGTCCTTGGTGAACATGCGCCAGAGAATGGAGGTTTCGCCGTCGCGTTCGCGCTTTTCGGGCGTGACGTGGAGTATGGGTTCGTTCTTCCACAGGTACGTCATGCTGTTGTCCGGCGCGATGTGACAGGTCATATTGGCGGCGATTTCCTCGGGTTTCAGCTTGCGGGGGTTCACGCCCATTTCCTCAAGCTGCTCCCGGAGAAGCTCTTCCACGCGGGCGGCGACCTGAAGGTTGGGTTTGGGCGCGTCTTCACTGGATGCTGACATGGTGTCCTCGCTTTTGATGATGTGGCCGCTTGGGCCTGTTACTTACGATAACCTTTTGTCTTGTCTTGGCAAGGCCGGAACAGGGCGCGCAGGTAAAATTCCTACCTTTCCGCTATGTTTTCTTCGTTCGAGTCGAAAAAATCGAGCCTTTTTTGTTCTGGTTTGCGCCGAAGAACGCCGGAAATCTGTAGGCTCGGAGAAAGAGAGTTTCGGGTAAGAAAAAGGGCCGGCGCGCAAGCAGCGCGTCGGCCCCGGAAAGGTGGAAGAACGTTGTCCTGTTAGTAGGAGTGTTCGTCCTTGAGCACTTCCTTGGTCACCTTGTGGGCGAAGGTCCAGTACACCCAGGCCTGGTAGAGGAGCACCACGGGCACGGCGCAGAGCGTGACGGTGAGCATGATCTTCAGGGTGAGGGGGCTGGAGGCGGCGTTGAACACGGTGATGCTGTAGGCCGGATCAATGCTGGAAAGAATGATGCCGGGATACATGCCGAACACGCCGAAGAAGGTCAGGCCGAGAATGAACAGGGCGCTGCACAGCCAGGCGACGAGGGTGCAGTTGTTGAGGGCGAGGCGGCTGCCCACGAGGCCGATGACGGCCAGGGCGAGGGCCGCGTAGGCGGCGGGATGCTGCGCAAGGCGGGTGAAGCTTTCGGTGAAGTGGCCGGTGAGGGCCAGGAAGAGCAGCACCAGGGCGAGCAGCACGGGCCAGAGCACGCGGGCGGCCTTGAGGGCCTTCGCCTGCAGATTGCCTTCGGACTTGAGTTCAAGCCAGAGCGCACCGTGATAGCAGAACATCACCACGAAGAGCACGCCGCCGGCGAGGCCGTAGGGATTGAGGAGCTTGAGGATGTTGCCGTGGTACACGCCGTTAGCGTCGATGGGAATGCCCATGAACAGGTTGGCGAAGGCCACGCCGAGCAGAAGCGCGGGCAGGAAGCTGCCGAGGGTCATGCACACGTCCCAGCTGAAGATCCAGGTGCAGGAATCGCCCTTGCCGCGGAATTCAAAGGCCACGGCGCGGAAGATGAGGCAGAACAGCAGGATGAGCAGGGGAGCGTAGAGCGCGCTGAACATGACGGCGTAGGCGTTGGGGAAGGCGGCGAAGGTCACGCCGCCGGCGGTGATGAGCCACACTTCGTTGCCGTCCCAGTAGGGGCCCTGCGCGTTGTAGATGACGCGGCGTTCATGGTCGTTGGCGGCCACGAAGGGCATGAGGGTGCCCATGCCGAGGTCGAAGCCGTCGAGAATGAAGTACACGGCCCACAAAAGCGTCCAGAGGAAGAACCAGATCGTTTCCATGTTACGCCTCCTCAGCGGCTTTGACAGGTTCGGGACCCTTGCGGGAGTTGGAATACAGCAGCCAGATGTCGATGAGACCGAGCAGCGTGTAGATCACAAGGAAGGCGATGACGGAAATGAGCACGGAACTCGTGGGCACGGGGGACACGGCGTCCGAGGTGCGCATGAGATTGTACACGATCCAGGGCTGACGGCCCACTTCGGCCACGGTCCAGCCGAGCATGATGGTGATGTAGGGCAGCGGAATCATCCAGGGCAGGATTTTGGCAAGGCGCGTGTCGGCGGCCAGATCCTTGCGTCGCCACCAGGCCCAGGCGGCCACCAGGATGAACAGGCAGCCGAGGCCCACCATGATACGGAACGACAGGAAGGTGGGCAGCACCGGCGGAATGTCTTCCTTGGCAAAGTCGCTGAGGCCCTTGACTTCGGCGTTCACGTCGTTGAAGGCGATGAAGCTCATGAGGCCGGGAATGGGCAGCGCTTCCACGAGGTTGCGGCCGTTTTCCTGATCGGGCCAGGCAAGGAGGTACATGGGGGCTCTGGTCTGGGTGGTCCAGTGGGATTCCATGGCGGCCATCTTGGCGGGCTGATATTCGGCCACGTTCATGCCCTGCTGATGGCCGGCGGCGCCGACGAGCAGAGCCATGATGAGCGTGAAGGGCGCGGCTATGCGCACGGCCTTGGTGAACAGGGAGGTTTCATTCTTGCGGGCAAGGTGCCATGCGGCCACGCCGAGCACGAAGAAGCCGCCGAGCATCCAGGCGGAGGAAACGGTGTGGAAATATTCGCCCCAGGCGTAGGGATTGGTGACCACGGCGAGGAAGTTGTCGAGTTCCGCGCGGCCGTTGCGGATGACGTAGCCCACGGGATGCTGCATGAAGCCGTTGGCGAGAATGATCCACAGGGCGGAAATGTTGCCGGCGATGGCGACCATCCAGATGGCGAAGCAGTGAACCTTCTTGCTCACGCGTTCCCAGCCGAAGGTCCACACGGCCACGAAGGTGGATTCGAGGAAGAAGGCCACCGTGGCTTCAATGGCCAGCAGAGAGCCGAAAATGTCGCCCACGTAGGCGGAGTAGCGGGACCAGTTGGTGCCGAACTGGAACTCAAGCGTGATGCCCGTGACCACGCCCAGAACAAAGTTGATGAGGAAGAGTTTGCCCCAGAATTTGACCATTCTCTTGTAGTCTTCGTCTCCGGTGCGCACGTACATGGTTTCCATGATGGCGAGCAGCACGGAAAGGCCCAGGGTGAGCGGCACGAAGATGAAGTGGAAGAACACGGTCATGGCGAACTGGAGGCGGGAGAGGAGGATAAGATCCATGATTTGCTCCTTGGTGCTCGTCGGCGGCGTAGAAAAGACGAGTCTCTGCCGTAATCGGCCATGTCGCCCGAACGCTTCCGCAAGAACGGAAACGCTCGGGCGCTTAAGGTTTCAGGCGGTTAGTCCCCGCACTTTTCCTTGAGGGCGCGGGCCACGGCGGCGCCGAGTTCGCGGCACTTCTCAAGATCTTCCTTCTTGGGGTTGAAATAGCACTTGAGCGGTTCGCCCACGAGTTCGACCTTCATTTCGGCAAGGGCGTCGGCCATCATCTTGGGGGCTTCGCCGGACCAGCCGTAGGTGCCGAAGGTGGCGCCCACGAGGTTCTGCGGACGCAGACCCTTCACATGGGCGAGGCAGGCCATCATGTTCACCATGGGCATGTTGTTGCGCGTGGCGGAACCGAGAATGAGCGCGCCGCTGTCGGCAAGTTCGGTCATCACGTCGCTGCAGTGGCAGGTCTGCAGGTTGATGAGCACGTAGGGCACGTTTTCCTGTTCCAGGCCGTCGGCCACGGCTTCGGCCATCTTGGCGGTGCCGTTCCACATGCTTTCGTAGGCGATGACGGCGCGCTTCTTGGGCTTCTGCTGGGCGAATTCGAGGTAGGAGTCGATGACGAACTTCACGTCTTCGGGCGTGCGGTAGATGAGACCGTGATCGGGAGCGATGATGTCGAACTGCAGGCCGAGATCGGTGACGCGCTTCAGGGTCTTGAGCACCTGGGGCGAGTAGGGCAGCACGATGTTGTAGTAGTAGCGCTTCATGGATTCATGAAGCTGGTAGCGGTTGCATTCGTCGGCGAAGCGGTAGGAGCTCGCGATGTTCTGACCGAAGGCGTCGTTGCTGAAGAGCACCTTGTCTTCTTCGAGGTAGGACACCATGCTGTCGGGCCAGTGCAGCATGCGGGTTTCGAGGAAGGTGATGTTGCGCTTGCCGATGTTCAGGCGCTGACCGTCCTTGACCACTTCGATGGGCCACCCTTCGGTATTATAAATATTGGTCATGGACTTGTAGCCCATGGCCGAGCAGAAGATCTTTTCGGGCTTGCAGAGCTTCACGATGCGGGGAAGCGCGCCGGAGTGATCCTGCTCGAGGTGGTTGCACACGATGTAGTCGATGCTCTCGGGATCCGTGATTTCGGCAATGTGCTTGGCCAGGGTTTCAAATTCGTGAGCGTTCACGGTGTCGAAGAGCACCTTCTTTTCGTCGCACACGAGATAGGCGTTGTAGGTGCTGCCCTCGGGGGAGCGGCTGTAGTGATGGAAGTTGCGGATGTCGAAATCGACGGCGCCGACCCAGTAAATATCCTTTTTAAGTTCAACAGGTCTCATGATTTCCTCGGCTGGGTAAAACAAAAAAAGCGGGAAGCCTTCCGAAGAAGGCTGCCCGCGGACAATCTTTTCAGTAATTACGCGGCTTCAAAGTCGGCCTTGGAAGCGCCGCAGACGGGGCAGACCCAGTCTTCGGGGATGTCTTCAAAGGCGGTGCCGGGAGCGATGCCGGAATCGGGATCGCCCTTGGCGGGATCGTATTCGTAACCGCAGACGTTGCAGATGTACTTTTCCATCGGTGTGTCTCCTTGAGAGCGGCTCAGCGCCAGTTTTCCATGTTGCAGTGTTTGACTCTGTCGTGTTCTTCCGCGCGCTTGCCGTCGTTGAAGCGGTCGAGCGTGCCGACCAGATAGCCGGTGATGCGGCGTATGCGTTCAAACTTGACGCCGGCGCCGAGCATGGTCTGCTCCGCGCAGGCGCTCGCGGAAGTTTTGCAGTGAACCATAATGCTTCTCTTTGCCCGCTAGGCGAGCTTTTTGAACATTTTCTTGCTTGCGCCGCAGACGGGGCAGTGCCAGTCGTCGGGCAGGTCTTCAAACGGGGTTCCGGCGGGAATCTTGCCCTTGCGGTCGCCCTTTTCGGGGCGGTAGATGTAGCCGCAGTTGCCTACCTGGCACTGCCACATGGACATGTCCTTCTCGCCCTTTTCGGCCTTGGGCTCTTCGCCTTCCACGGCCTCGAAGTCGGCCTTGGAAGCGCCGCAGACGGGGCAGACCCAGTCTTCGGGGATGTCTTCAAAGGCGGTGCCGGGAGCGATGCCGGAATCAGGGTCGCCCTTGGCGGGATCGTATTCGTAGCCGCAGACGTTGCAGATGTACTTCTTCATGGTCGATCAGCCCTGATATTCGGCCTTCCAGAGGCCGTGCTTGTTGCAGAATTCGCGGGCGGTGACCTTGTCGGCCTTCACGCAGAATTCGGCTTCGGGAGCGTCGCCGGGGTTCAGGAAGGCGATGTGGGAAACGCCGTCGGCCAGAAGCTCGATCCATTCGATGTAGTGATCTTCGGCCATGGGATGCGCGGCGGAACCGACCTTCACCTTGTAGCCGTTTTCGGTCTTTTCAATGACGGGGACGTGCTTTTCGCTGGCGCCGTCGGTGGAGCCTTCGCGCAGAAGCTTCATGGGTTCGCCGCAGCAGATGAGGGGGGCAGCGCCGCCATGCAGCACTTCAACAATATTTCCACAATGTTTGCACTGGTATACTTCATATCTTGCAGGCATGACTCATTCTCCTGGTAGAAGATGGTTGGCTTGCGCGAAATGTTTTTCGCGGCAGTAAATAAACAATAATTATTCTCGATAAGAAGTCAAGTCCAAATTTTGCGCTCCGTCCGGGCGGAAGGCGCGCCGCCTGCGGTTTTTCTGAGGCGAAAATCCGTCCTGACCTGCCGGGAAAAGCCCCGTCAAGACACTGGAAAAGGGAAAAGGTTTGTGATACAAGATTTCCCGCAAAAAATTTCCGCCCGGAATTTACTTGGCGACCGCCAGGAAATACGGTACACAGTCCCGAGCAGCCATGAAAGTATATCGCGATTATTATTTTCTTAAGGCCAAAGAGGAACATTACCCTGCCCGCTCCGTTTACAAGCTCAAGGAGATGGACAGGGCTTTCCGCCTTTTCAGGCCCGGCATGAAGGTGCTCGATCTCGGCGCGGCTCCCGGTTCGTGGTCTCTGTACGCCGCGGAGCGCGTAGGTCAGAAAGGTCTCGTGCTTTCCTGCGATCTGCAGAGCACCGATACGACCTTTCCCCCGAACGTGACCTTCCTGCAGGAAAACGTTTTTGAACGCACGCCCGAATTCGAGGCTCTCCTCGAAGAAAAGGGGCCGTTCGACATGGTCATCAGCGATATGGCCCCGCGCACGACGGGAACGAAGTTCACCGATCAGGCCCGTTCTCTGGAGCTGTGTCTGGAAGCCGTGGAGGTGGCCGACCGCTATCTGAAGCCGGGCGGCGGCTTCATCGCCAAGATATTCATGGGGCCGGATTTTCAGGAACTGGCAAGGGCGCTCCGCGCGCGCTTTGCCACGGTAAAAACATTCAAACCCAAGAGCTCCCGCGCCGAAAGCAAGGAAATTTTTGAAGTCGGCATGGGGTTCAAGGGCCCTGTTCAGGGATAAACACTTTTCTGTTTCGGAGGCTTACATGTCGGGACATAACAAATGGGCAAACATCAGACTTCGCAAGGGTGCTCAGGACGCCAAGCGAGGCAAGGCATTCACCAAGGCCGCCAAGGAAATCATCATCGCCGCCAAGAGCGGTGGGGACCCTGCCGGCAATGCCCGTCTGCGTTCCGCCATCGCCGCCGCCAAGGCCGTGAACCTGCCCAAGGACAAGATTGAAGCCGCCATCCGCAAGGGCACCGGTCAGGACGCGGGCGGCGACATCACCGAAATCATGTACGAAGGCTACGGCGCGGGCGGCGTGGCCATCATTGTGGAAACCGCCACCGACAACAAGAACCGCACCGTGGCCGAAGTGCGCCACGTGTTCACGAAGTACGGCGGAGCCATGGGCGAAAGCGGTTCCGTGGCGTTCCAGTTCGATCACCTCGGCGTGATCACCCTGGACAAGGAAAAGTATCCGGATGAAGAAGCCGTGATGAACATGGTGCTCGAAGCCGGCGCCGACGACGTGCAGGACAACGACGACACCTGGGAAGTGCGCACTTCCATGGCCGACTTCAACACCGTGCGTGAAGCTCTCGAAGGCCAGGGCGTGGAAATGATGGAAGCTCAGCTTGCCATGGTTCCCCGCATGCTGGTGCCTGTGGACGCCGACACCGCGCAGAAGCTCATGCGCATCACCGACGCGCTGGAAGAACTCGACGACGTGCAGAACGTGTACACCAACGCTGACTTCCCCGAAGACTTCGATCCCGAAGCGTAAGGCGCGCATCCGCGAGTTTTGGGCGTAAGCCCGGGCCCTCTTTCCTTTTCGGAAAGGGGGCTTTTTTTTGCGCCGCCTGCGGGAGGGGAGTCCGAGGGGAGAGCGTGGGCAGCCGGAGTCGGCGGCGTGGCAGGGCCGGATGCTGAACGCGTTTCGGAGACAGGGGGGCGAGGCATGAGGGGGCGGCGATTGAGAGCTTTCTTGAGGCATGCGGGGAGGGCGTGACGCTCGGAGAAAAGAGCGGAGGCCGAGGGCGCAGAGACGGAGAGGTTCGGCGGTCGGAGGGCGGGCGCGTCGGCATGGGGCGGGTGCATCCCTGCGCTGCGGGCGGAGTTTTGACCGGCGTTTTGTCGTGCTCTCGTGAAGAATGCCTGTTTCTGCCTCCGGCGGACAGGCGTCCGTCACGTTCGGCCCAGCCTGTGGGGGAAAAGATCACGTCGGCCTTGCGGCCGTGATCGCTGCCGACGTTCTGTTGCGTTTGCGGGAGTACGTGCGTCTTTCATACTCCGGTCTCGGCTGACGTTTTGTCGCTTCCGAGGAGAGAAAAACGGCCTGTGAGACGTCGAAACGCCTTGATCCAGCCTTCGTCCGCGCTTGGGGAGGGAATTGAAGATTTTTTTGAAAAGCCCGGCATCGCTCGGGTTCGGCTGCTTTCGAAACATGGCTTGTGTCGGAAACACCGTCGCACGTGACGGAAGGCGTCATCCGTGCCTGGGGAGGGGCGGGCGTCCTGCCGGAAGTGCGGCGGGTATTCAAGGCACAGGGCGTTCGACGCTGCGGCGGCATTTCGTGGGAAAGAAAGTCGTCTCTTCAGGGGGGGGGGATTTAAAAGAAAAGGGGCCGCGCCCGGCATGGACGCGGCCCCTTTGACGAGGTTCAGATGGAGATTACATGAAGAACAGGAAGGTGATGAGGGCGAAGAGCGGGCAGAGAATGCCGACGGACCAGGCCATGTAGCCGAAGAAGCTGGGCATCTTGACGCCCTGTTCTTCGGAGATGGCCTTCACCATGAAGTTCGGCGCGTTGCCGATGTAGGTGTTGGCGCCCATGAACACCGCACCGGCGGAAATGGCGGCCAGCACTTCGCCGTCGGCCATGAGCTGCGCGGCATTGCCGCCTGCGGTGTTGAAGAACACGAGGTAGGTGGGAGCGTTGTCCAGGAAGGAGGACAGCAGACCGGTCATCCAGAAGAACATGGAGGTCACGTGATGACCTTCGGCGTCGGTGGTGAGGTTCACCACGGCGGCGAGAGCGCCGTCGGAGCCGGCCTTCAGGATGGCGATGGCGGGGATCATGCTGAGGAAGATGCCGATGAACAGTTTGGCCACTTCTTCAATGGGAGCCCAGGTGAAGTTGTTGCGGGTGCGGCAGCCCATGTCGGTAGCCTTCCAGGAAGCCACGGCGATCACGATGTACATGAGGTCGCGCACGACGTTCTGCAGTTCCATGGGAACGCCGAAAATGTGGAAGGTGGGACCGGTCCACTGACCGGAGATGAGGGTGTTGGCCACGATGCAGGCGAGGAACACGAAGTTGATGCAGCCTTCAAAGCCGAGCTTTTCCTTGGAACCGGCGGCGTCGGCGGGAACAGGGCTGCCTTCCTTCTTGAAGAGCACGGTGTCGATGACGAAGTAGAGGGCGAGCAGGATGACGGAGATCAGCAGCGTCTTCACAAAGAGATGCACGGTGGTCCAGAAGAAGCTCACGCCCTTGAGGAAGCCGAGGAACAGCGGCGGATCGCCCAGAGGCGTAAGGGAGCCGCCGATGTTGGCCACAAGGAAGATGAAGAACACGACCTGATGCACGCGGTACTTGCGGTGGGCGTTGGCGCGGAGCAGCGGACGGATGAGGAGCATGGCGGCGCCGGTGGTGCCCATCCAGCTGGCGAGAATGGTGCCCACGGCCAGGATGGCGGTGTTCACGATGGGAGTGCCCACGAGGGTGCCCTTGAGGCGGATGCCGCCGGCCACGGTGAAGAGGGCGAGCAGCAGCAGAATGAAGGGCACGTACTCAAGCAGGATGCTTTCGGCGGCGATGAAGAAGGCGTTGCCGAAACCGAAGACGAGCGCGCAGGGAACGAGGAAGGCCAGTCCCCAGAAGAGGGCCACCTTGCCGAAATGATGCTCCCAGAAATGAGGAACCACCAGGGGGCAGATGGCTATGGAAAGCAGCATGCAGACAAAGGGCACAACCCAGATGATGGAAAGATCATTGGGCAGCTGGAAATGACCTTCGGCGAGGCATATGCTCGGCACAAGCAGCATCGCCAGAAGGAGGGCCGAAATGAATTTGAAACGGTGCATCCACGGACTCCTTTCGGGAAAAAATAGAATTAGGTTTTCTTGTACCTAAAAAAACGCGTTCCATCAAGAACTTTAGGAGATCAGCGGCGGGAGAAACTTGACGGTGCAAGGCTTTTGTGTGCATCTCAGGGAGAAAAATGCAGGAAAAAAGGAGCGTTTCATGCAGAAGATTCCGAATGTTCTGACCATTGCGGGGTCCGATTCCGGCGGAGGCGCCGGCATACAGGCCGATCTGAAGACCATGACCATGATGCGGACGTTCGGCATGAGCGTGATTACGGCGCTCACCGCGCAGAACGGCCTTGGGGTGACGGGCATTCATGCGCCGGAGCCCGAGTTTGTGGCGCTTCAACTCAATACCGTGCTGGAGGGCTTTCCCGTGAACGCGGCCAAGACGGGCATGATGTTCAATTCCGGCATCATCAGCGCGGTGGCCGACATTCTGGACGCGCAGACCTTTCCGCTGGTGGTGGATCCCGTGTGCGTAAGTACGAGCGGTCACAAGCTCATGGAAGATGAGGGCATAGCCACGCTGCGCGAGCGGCTCATGCCGCGCGCGGATCTTTTTACGCCCAACCGTCCGGAGGCCGAACTTTTTTCCGGCATGACGATCAAAACCGAGGACGACGTCATCGAGGCGGGCGAACGCCTTCTGAAGAGCGGGGCACGCGCCGTGCTCATGAAGGGCGGTCACTGCGAGGGCAATCCAGTTTTTGTGACCGACTGGCTGCTGGAAAAGGGGTGCGAGCCCGTGGCTCTTCGTCAGCCGCATGTGGATACGCAGAACAGTCACGGCACGGGCTGCACGCTTTCCGCGGGCATTGCCGCGCAGCTTGCTCTCGGCATGCCGCTGCGCGTGGCCGTCACAAAGGCGCAGGAGTTTCTCAACCTGGCGCTTCGTCACAGCTTTGCTCCGGGCAAGGGGCACGGCCCCTGCAATCACATGGCCGCTCTCATGCAGCGCTGATCTGCTGTCGCAGGTTCGCCCGGCGATGTTCAAGTTCGGAAGCGCCGGCCCTTTCGGGAAAACGTTCACGACCCGGCCGTCACGTTCAGGGCCGCACGAACCGGATATCGGAGGGAAAGAACAGTTTGAGCTTGTTTAGCGGCATTACGCACGTGTGGATTTGCGCACGATTGTTGAGCGCGGTCGTTTCGGCCGCGCTTTTTCATGCGCCGGGCGCTTTGGCGAGCGGTCGTTTTTCCCGCCTCAGCGTTTGCGGACGCAGTGCCTCAGCTCAGCCGGTTTCGGAACAGCCAGCCCGCGAGCGGAAGCGTGACGGCGGCCACGGCCAGCATGGGCACGAAGTTTTGCGCAACGTCGGCCAGCGTGGAGCCTTCGAGATAGATGCTGCGCACGCACACGAGGGCGAAGCGCAGAGGATTGGCGTAGGTGGCGATCTGCAGGGCTTCGGGCATGGCGCTCACGGGAGTGGCCAGACCGGAGAGCAGAATCATGGGCAGAAGCGTGACGAAGCAGTACACGAGCGCCTGCTGCATGCTCAGGGAAATGGCGGACACGCACAGGCCGAGTCCGGCGCAGCTCAGGGTGAACACGCCGAGGGCGACAAAGAGATCGACGTAGCTTCCCGCAAAGGGAATGTGAAACCAGAGCACGCAGATCACGAGAATGAACGCGGCCTGGGCGAGACCCACCACGATGGGCGGAATGGCCTTGCCGATGAGGATTTCCCACGGCGAAAGCGGCGTGACCAGCATTTGATCGAAGGTTCCCTGTTCCCGTTCTCTGGCCACGGAAAGGGCGGCGAGCAGCATGATCTGAATGATGCTCAGCGAGGCCAGCATGCCGGGCATGATGTTCCAGCGCGTTTCGAGCTGCGGATTGAACCATGCCCGCATGACGATGGACACGGCGGATTTGATGCCGCGCGCGGCGTTCCAGCCTTCCACAATCTGGGCAAGGTAGCCCTGCGCGATGGAGGCCGTGGTGGAATTGCGGCCGTCGAGAATGACCTGAATGGCGGCGTTCCGGCCGGAGAGAAGTTTGTCGGCAAAGTCGCTGCCTATCTGCACGGCGAGCAGCGCCTTGCCGTCGTAGATCCATTTTTCGGCCTCGGCCGTGCTGTCGAGCGTGGCCTGACGGGAGAATTTTTCCGAACCGTCGAGGCGGGCGATGAGGTCGCGGGAGAGGGTGGAGCGGCTCTGATCGCACACGACGTAGGGCACGAAGTTGAGGTCGTAGGTGGCCGCGTAGCCGAAGATGAACGACTGGATGACCACGGGCACGATGAGCACCAGCCTGTTGGCCGGATCCTTGAGAATGATGAGCAGCTCTTTGATGCAGAGACTGCGGAGTCTTCGGAGCAGGAGAAGAAAGCGCATGGCTAGTCCAGATTTTTGCGGGTGAAGCGCACGGCGACTCCCATGAAGAGCACGGCGTAGAAGAGCAGGGCCGCACAGTCGCGCAGAAGAATGGAGGCGTTGTTTCCGGCGAGGAACAGGGTTTTCAGAATTTCCATGTAGTAGGTGGCGGGCAGAATGTTGCCCACCACGCGGGCCACGAGGGGCACGCTGCGCAGATCGAAGAGAAAGCCCGAAAGAATGATGGCAGGCAGGAAGCTCACCACGAGCGCAATCTGACAGGAAAGAAACTGACTGCGCGTCACGGAGGAAATGGCCAGTCCCATGCCGAGCGCCACGATGAGATACAGCGAGGAGCAGAGCAGAAACAGGATCATGCTTCCGCGCATGGGCACGGAAAACAGCCAGCGCGCGGCGGCAAGGCAGAGCAGAAGTCCGGCCATGCCGAGCAGAAAGTAGGGAATGATTTTTGAGAGCAGAATTTCCGCGCGGCCCACGGGCGAGACGAACAGGGATTCCAGCGTGCCGCGTTCCCATTCTCTGGCCATGATGAGCGCCGTGAGAAACGCGCCCACCAGCGTCATGATGATGACGATGAGCCCCGGCACCAGATACCAGGTGCTGTCCGCAGCCTCGTTGAACCACATGCGGCTCTGCACCGAGGCGACGCCCGCTCCCTGCGGGGCGCTTTTTCCCTGCCGGTCGAGACTTATCTGCGTGCGCAGGGAGAGCAGCGCGGAGACGTACTGACCGATGAGCGTGGCCGTGGTGGAATCCACGCCGTGCAGAATGAGCTGCACCTCGGCGTCTCCCCGGGCGAAGCGACTGTCGAAGTCGCTGCCGGTGCGTATGATGGCGTCCACCTCGCGTTTTTTGAGCATGGCTTCCGCTTCGTGCATGGAGGCGGCGTAGCGGGGCGAAAAATAGGCCGATCCGTTGAGTCCGGCGAGCACGTCGCGCGCAAGCGGCGTGGATTTTTCCATGACCACGGCCACGGGCGCGTTCTTCACGTCCAGGGAAAGGCCGTAGCCGAAAATCAGAATCAGGATGATGGGTAGCGCGATGCCTATCATGATGCTGCTCGGATCTCTGGATATCTGCCTGATTTCCTTGATGGTGAGCGCTTTCAGGCGGCGGAGGAATCCGTTCATGCGCCCTCCTTTGCGGCGCGTTCGGCCCGCGAGCGTTCCACGATATGAATGAAGGCTTCTTCCATGGTGGGGGCGTGGCCGCCCTGCGCGCGCACTTCGTCCGGCGTGCCGAGGGCGAGCACCCGTCCGGCGTCCTGAATGAGCATGCGGTCGCAGTATTCGGCCTCCTCCATGAAGTGCGTGGTGATGATGATGGTGGTGCCTTCGTCCGACAGCGTGGTGATGCGCCGCCAGAACACGCGGCGGGCCAGCGGATCAATGCCGCTCGTCGGTTCGTCGAGAAAGAGGATTTCCGGTTTGTGCAGCATGCCCACGGCCATGGAAAGACGCTGCTTGAAGCCGCCCGGCATGGCGCCGCTCAAATCGTGCTCGTGCCCGGCAAGGTCGAATTCGTCCAGCACTTCGCGGATGCGCCTGCGCAGGGCAAAGGGGCCGAGCCCGTACACGCCGCCGAAGAAGCGCAGGTTTTCCAGCACGGAAAGATTGCCGTACAGGGAAAATTTCTGGGAAACGTAGCCCACGCGGGTGCGGGCGTGCGCGGCGGCCTTGCGCAGGTTTTCTCCGGCCACGCGCAGATAGCCGCTGGTGGCGGGGAGCAGACCGCAGAGCATGCGGAAGGTGGTGGTTTTGCCTGCGCCGTTGGGGCCGAGCAGACCGAACACCTCGCCGCGCCGAACGGAAAAGGACGTGCTGGCCACGGCGGTGAAGTCGCCGAATTTGCGCACCAGGTCGCGCACTTCAATGACGGGTTCGTCGTCGTTTGCCGGATTGTTCGGTGATGCGTCGTTGATGGGGGAAGCCATTGCCCCGGAGGAGAGCGCCGTTGCCCCGGCACACTGTCGGCCTGCTCCGGCGCTTGACTCAGGTGTTCCGGAATCCGTGCCGGAGGCTCCAGATTCTGCCTCGGGCAAGCCGACGGCGGCGTCGGAAGAGGCGCCTGGCGCGGGGTTGTCCCTGTGCCGGAGCAGAAACATGAAGCTGTCTTCGAGGCGGGGAGCGACGGGGCGGCAGTCTTCGGGGCGAAGGCGCAGCGCACCTTCGGAAGGCGCAAGCAGCGCTTCCGGAATGCCGTTTTTGCCGCATTCGGGCGCGAGTACGAAGCGCACGCGGCTGCCTTCGGGCACGGCGTCCATGACGAGCGAGGGCTGATCGAGCAGCCAGGCCTGAAGTCGGCGCGCCTTCACGCCGTGCGGAACGTCGGAGGCGAAGCAGAGCCCGGCGGTCAGTCGGCGCAGTTCTTCCGGCGTGCCCTGAGCCAGCAGCCGGCCTTCGTGCAGC
>NZ_DBMAHT010000002.1:0-65599 GCF_057866825.1 Mailhella sp. | reverse complement strand
AAACCACCGCCCCCGCAAGAAGTTTGGTTATCGATCGACTGTCGAGTTTTTACGGGAAGACGGGAATCTCTTTCTGTTGCAATTCATTTGACAATCTGCCTCAGAAAGTTCCCTTCCCTCCCCGCACAATCTCTCTCCTATTCTTCCGCATTCTCTCCGTTGTCGGACACGGTGTCGAAGCCGGCGACGCTGGCGCCTTCGTCGAGTTTGACGAGGCGGACGCCCATGGTGGCGCGGCCGACGGAGCGGACTTCGTCCACGCCGAGTCGGATGATCTTATTGGTGGAGGTGAGCAGGATGAGGGAGTCCGTATCGGACACGGGCATGGCGCCGATGACTTCGCCGGTCTTGGGGGAGACCTTGAAGTTGATGAGGCCTATGCCGCCGCGGCTCTGCATGCGGTAGAGGTCTATCTTGGTGCGTTTGCCGTAGCCGAGGGCGGAGACCGTCATGATCATGGTGGAGTTGTCGCCGTCCTTCACGGTGACGCAGGCCACCACGGAGTCGCCACGGCGCAGTCCTATGCCCTTCACGCCGGAAGCGCTGCGGCCCATGGGACGGACGTCGGGCATGGCGAAGCGGATGGCCATGCCGTGGGCGGTGGCGAGCACCACGTGATCGGAATCCGTGACTTCGCGCACGGCGATGAGTTCATCGCCTTCCTTGAGGCCGAGGGCTATCATGCCGCTCTTGCGGCAGCGGGCGTACAGGGAAGCGCTGGAGCGCTTGACCATGCCCTGCTTGGTGGTGAACAGGAAATAGCTCTGCTCGGAGAATTCACGCACGGTAAGGGCGTTGGCCACCCACTCGTCCTTTTCCAGGGGCAGGAGGTTGGCAATGTGCATGCCCTTGGCGGTGCGGCTGCCTTCCGGCACCTGATGCACCTTGAGCTGATGCATGCGGCCCTTGTTGGTGAAGAGCAGCAGGTACTGATGATTGGTGGTGGTGAGGAATTCCTGCACGAAGTCGTCTTCGGAGGTGTGCAGGCCGGCAATGCCCTTGCCGCCTCTCTTCTGCTGCTGATAGTTGGCGAGCGTGGTGCGCTTGATGTAGCCGCGGCGCGACAGGGTGATGACCACGTCCTCGTCGGGAATGAGGTCTTCGATGTCGATGCCGGAAAGCTCGTCCATGACCACTTCGGTGCGGCGGGGCGTGGAGTAGGTGTTCTTGATGTACTGCGTTTCTTCGCGCAGCACGCCGCGGAGCACTTCGGGATCCTCAAGGATGGAGGTCAGGTAGGCGATGAGCTTCTGCAGTTCGCGGAATTCTTCGAGCAGCTTGTCGCGTTCGAGGCCGGTGAGGCGCTGCAGGCGCATGTCGAGAATGCTCTGCGCCTGAATTTCCGTGAAGCCGAAGCGGTTCACCAGGCCGGACTTGGCTTCCTGCGGGGTTTCCGAACCGCGGATGAGCGACACGATTTCATCGATGATGTCGAGCGCCTTGAGCAGACCTTCCACGATGTGGGCGCGGGCCTGTGCCTTTTCCAGATCGAAGCGGGTGCGGCGGATGACCACCTCGCGGCGATGATCGAGGAAGCAGGTGAGGGCCGTGCGCAGATTGAGCTGCTGGGGCTTGTTGTCCACCACGGCGAGCATGTTGATGCCGAAGGAGGTTTCCAGAGGCGTGTACTTGTAGAGCGCGTTGATGACGAGCTCCGGAATGGTGCCCCGGCGCAGATCGAGAATGATGCGTATGCCCTTCTTGTCGGACAGGTCGCGCAGGTCGGTCACGCCGTCGAGCTTGCGGTCGTTCACGAGGGCCGCAATTTTGGTGACGAGCACGGACTTGTTGAGCGCGTAGGGAATTTCGCGGATCACCACGGACTGCTGCCCTTTCTTGCGTTCCTCAACTTCCACGCGGCCGCGCACCTTCACCACGCCGCGGCCGGTGCGGTAGGCGTCGAGCAGGCCCTGACCGGCATACACGAAGCCGGCCGTGGGGAAGTCCGGGCCGTGAACGAGATCGATGAGGTCGTCCACGGTGCAGTCGGGTTCGTCGATGAGGCGCAGGAGCGCGTCGCACAGTTCCCCGAGGTTGTGGGGAGGAATGTTGGTGGCCATGCCCACGGCAATGCCCGAAGAGCCGTTGAGCAGCAGGTTCGGCACCTTGGTGGGGAGCACTTCGGGTTCCTGTTCCGAACCGTCGTAGTTCGGACGGAAATCCACGGTCTTCTTCTCGATGTCGTCCAGAAATTCGGAAGCAAGGCGGGACATGCGCACTTCGGTGTATCGCATGGCGGCGGCGGAGTCGCCGTCGATGGAGCCGAAGTTGCCCTGACCGTCTTCCAGGGGATCGCGCATGTTGAAGTCCTGCGCCATGCGCACGAGGGCGTCGTACACGGCGAAGTCGCCGTGAGGATGATACTTGCCTATGACGTCGCCGACGACGCGGGCGCTTTTCTTGGTGGGCCGGTTGTAGGTGTTGGCCATCTGCGACTGCGCAAAGAGAATGCGGCGATGCACGGGCTTGAGGCCGTCGCGCGCGTCGGGAATGGCGCGGCCTATGATGACGCTGAGCGAGTAGGCCAGATAGGACTGACGCAGCTCTTTTTCTATATCGACTTTAAATTCTGCCACGGTAGGAATCCTTTGGGCGATGGTTGGAAAACGCCCCGGGAAGAGGACCCCTTCGCGGGAAGGGGCCCGGATTGTCAGATGTCGAGATCTTCCATGGAAAGCGCGTTGCGGATGATGAAGTCGCGGCGCAGATCGGCGCGGTCGCCCATGAGTTCCTCAATGGTGTCGGACGCGGCCTGGGCGTCTTCAATGCTGACCTGCAGAAGCGCTCTCTTTTCGGGGTTCATGGTGGTCATTTCCAGCTGTTCGGGATTCATTTCGCCGAGACCTTTGTAGCGCTGGATGTTGAAGCCCTTGCGCGCCTCGGCGTAGGCGGATTCGCGCAGTTCAAAGTAATCCTTGACCTCGCGGCTGGATTCGGAGCTCGAAAGCGTCACGGGGAAGGAACCGCAGGCCTTTTCGAGCTTCGTCCAGACCTGGCGGGCGTGCCGGTACATGCGCGAGTGGAAGAATTCCACGGCAAGGCGCGTGCGATGGCCGCTTCTGTTCTCAAACACCAGGAAGGAACGTTCGTCGTCTTCCAGCTGTTCCACTTCCAGCTTCGCCGCATAGCCCTGTTCTTCCATCCAGGCGCGGAAGTTTTCGGGCAGACCGTTGTCGGCCATGGCGGGCGTGAGTTCTTCGCTGAAGCGGAGGAAGGAGAGGAAAAGCTCGCGCGAAATGGCGGAATTTTCCGCTTCGGTCATGGATTTTTCAAGGTCGTCGATGTCCTTGAGCAGGCCGATGAGATCGCTCCCGCGATAGGTTCTGCCGTCGGCGGTGGTCACGGACACGCCGTCGGCCAGGCGCTGAAGCAGAAATTCGTCGAGCTCGTTGTCGTCCTTCAGGAACTTGATGGTGTTGCTGCCCTTCTTGATGCCGTAAAGCGGAGGCTGGGCGATGTAGATGTGCCCTTCCTCGATGAGCTTGGGATAGTAGCGGAAGAAGAAGGTGAGCATGAGCGTGCAGATGTGCGCGCCGTCCACGTCGGCGTCGGTCATGATGATGATCTTGTGGTAGCGCAGCTTGGAATAGTCCATGTTGTCGCCGATGCCCACGCCCATGGCCGTGATCATGTTCTTGATTTCTTCGCTGGCGAGCATGCGGTCGAAGCGGGCGCGCTCCACGTTCAGGATCTTGCCGCGCAGCGGCAGAATGGCCTGCGTCATGGGGTTGCGGCCCTGCTTGGCGGAACCGCCTGCGGAATCGCCTTCCACGATGAACACTTCGCATTCCGAAGGATCCTTGCTCTGACAGTCGGCAAGCTTGCCGGGCAGGGAGTTGTCGGAAAGCGCGCCCTTGCGGCGCACGAGCTCACGGGCGCGACGCGCGGCTTCGCGGGCGCGGGAGGCTTCGGTGGCCTTTTCGATGATGACTCGGATGTCCTTGGGGTGCTCCTGGAAATACACGTCGAGCGCGTTGTACACCACGCCGTTCACGATGCCCACCACTTCGCTGTTGCCGAGCTTGGTCTTGGTCTGACCTTCAAACTGCGGCTGGGGGAGCTTCACGCTGATGATGGCCGTCAGGCCTTCGCGCACGTCGTCGCCGGAAAGGCTGTCGCCCTTGAGCTTCTTCTGCAGGTCGGGCTGGCTCTTCACGTAGTTGTTGATGGCGCGGGTGAGCGCGGTCTTGAAGCCGGCCAGATGCGTGCCGCCCTCGTGCGTGCGGATGTTGTTTGCAAACGTGAGCGTCTTTTCGTTGAAGCCGGAATTGTACTGAAGGGCGAAGTCCACCGTCACGTTGTCCTGCACGCCTTCGCCGCTGATGATGGGATGCAGGCCGGTCTCGTTGCTGTTCAGATCCTTCACGAACTGCTCAAGGCCGCCTTCGGCGTGATAGGTGTGGGTTTCGTTGGTGCGCTCGTCGTTGCAGATGATGGTCAGGCCCTTGTTGAGATAGGCCAGTTCCTCGAAGCGCTTCTTCAGAATGTCGAAGGAATAGACGGTGGTCTCGAAAATTTCTTCGTCGGGCAGAAAATGCACGGTGGTGCCGTGCCCTTCGGCGTCGCCCAGGGGTTCCACCTTGGTGACGGGCACGCCGCGCTCGTAGCGCTGACGCCAGCGCTTGCCGTCGCGGCGGACGATGACTTCCAGCCAGCTCGACAGCGCGTTCACGCAGGAGACGCCCACGCCGTGCAGACCGCCGGACACCTTGTAGGCGTTGTTGTCGAACTTGCCGCCTGCGTGCAGCTTGGTCATGACCACCTGAACGGCGGGAATGCGCAGCTTGGGATGAATGTCCACGGGAATGCCGCGGCCGTTGTCGCGCACGGTGACGCTGTTGTCCACGTGCAGGATGACCTCAATCTTGTTGCAGTAGCCGGCCATGGCTTCGTCGATGGAGTTGTCCACCACTTCGTACACGAGGTGATGAAGACCACGGCTGTCCGTGCTGCCTATATACATGGCCGGGCGCTTGCGGACCGCGGCCAGACCTTCCAGAACCGTGATGGCGGACGCGTCGTAAGAATTCTTGCCGGACCGGAGATTTTCCTGGGTCATGTGAGTTCCTGAATGATATTGGTTGGCCCCTTCGGGGCGTCGTAGAGTTTTTCAGTATATACGAAAACGATGAAAACTTCAAACCCCTGTGCAGGGGATGGGCGCGAGCCCCAAATCGGCGCAGACAGGCTGCTGAGGGCTCTAAAGCGGACGGTCGGTCCGAAAGTTCCCGTTGCGGGGAACGGAGCGGACCGACCGGAGCGCATGTTTACCTTTTGGGAAACCCGACTATTCCTCTTCCGTATAATAGGAGGATTCGGCAATCTTCATGGGCATGAGAATGACGGTGTATTCCGCGTCTTCGGAACCGGTGATGCCGCAGGGGCCTTCGGCTCCGGTGAACACGTAGTGCAGGCTTGCGGACTGGAAGTGTCCGAGAATGTCCATGAGGCTGCGCGTGGGGAAGGCGATGAGTTCCAGATCGCCCTTGAAGGTGCCTTCCAGATGTTCGGTGGCGGAACCGGTTTCCTGACCCTGCGCGGAAAGTTCCACTTCCTGCGGAGAGAAGCGGAAATAGGTGCAGCGGTCGCTGTCGTTGTTGAAGATGAGCAGACGGTCGAGGGCGTTCAGCGTTTCGCGGCGGTCCACGTCGAGCTGCGAGGTGTTGTCGCCGTCGAGTCTGGCCAGGAAGCTCAGATGATCGGGATAGCTGAAGTTGGCGCTGCGGGGAATGCTCAGCGTTTCGCTGCCGGAACCGGTGCGGATGTGGAAACGGCGTTCGCTGATGTTCAGCATGACTTCGTCGCTGCCGAGCCACTTGCGCAGTTCGTTGACGTATTTCTTCTGAATGAGCAGACCGTTTTCAGGAAGCAGATTCGCAAGCGCGTCGTTGATGAAGCGCACCATGGCGAACTGATGACCGTTCAGACCGCACACGTCCACCTTTCCGGCGTCTCCGGCCTTGAGGTACAGGCAGGCCAGTCCTTCGGCGCTGTCGTCGTCGCTGATGCAGAAGGCCACCCTGTCGATGATGTCCTGGAAGAAGTCGCCGGACCAGAGCACCGCGCCTTCTTCGGGGAAGGGAGGCAGAGGCTGGAACCATACCGGATCCACGGTGGGCAGCTTGTAGGAACGGCGTCCCTGCTCCACGGAAAGAATGTGCGATTCCTCGTCGAGACGAAGGCTGATGTCGCCGCCGGGCAGACGACGCAGAAGTTCCACGAAGGCGCGGCCGTTCACGCCCGCCGTTCCCTCTTCCTTGATCTCCGCGGGATACGTGCCGGTGAACTCGATGTTCACATCCGTGGACATGATGGTGAGTCTGTCGCCTTCGGGAGTCTTCACGGCCTGAAGCCAGATCGAACGCAGATACGCGGCTCCCGCCTTGCTGGGAATGATGGATGCCGCCTTCTGCAGGCCTTCAATGATTTGTTCCTTTTTTACGGTTAAATACATGTCTTTTCCTTGTAGTAGAAGGTTTAAAGTCGTCAGTTTGTTCCTATCTGAATCAACATTTTGATTTTATTGAATTTTATAGGAACAAAAACAGGAACCGCGAGGAAGAGAACGCACATTCAGAGCATCTGCGGAGCCTCTGAAGCGCTGTTTGCGCACTGTTTCGTCAGCTTTGTGATCAGCATGTGCACATCTTTGTTCGTAACTTTGAGTTTTTCAATCTTTTTCACAGCATACATGATGGTGCTGTGATCCTTGCCGCCGAAGATGAGTCCGAGCGAGGGATAGGACTCGCCGAGCAGTCTGCGGCAGAGATACATGGCTATCTGCCGAGGCTGAGAAAGTTCCTTGTTTCTAGTGTTTTCGCGCAGTTGCGCCGAAGTGCAGCCGTAGTTCGAGGCCACGGCCGCGAGTATGGAATCCACGTCTGCGGGCGCGGCCGGAGCGAAGTGTTCGAGAATGCGTTCCAGCTCTTCGGAAGAGGGCATTCTGCCGTCCTGTTCGTAACGCATGCGCACATGTTCCAAAATGCCCTGAATGTGGCGCAGCCGCAGGCAGCGCCGCGCGAGCAGAAAGGCCGTGGGCCGGTGTTCGGGGAGCCCGGAGCGTTCCATGAACATTTGTGCAAAGCGCATGCGCACGTCGAGATCGGGTTCGGAAAGGTGCAGGGCGAGATGGGAACAGAGGCGGTCGTGCAGCTCCGGCATGAGGGAACATTCCTGCGACATGGTGCCCAGAAAGAAGACGCGCTTGTCCAGGCTGTCCAGCAGAGCGGAGAGTTCTCTCTGCGCGGAGGGCGAGTTTTCAAGAAACTGCAGATCGTCGATGACCACGGCGTCGAGACCGTGCGCGAGCCGCAGAAAAACATCCGGGCAGCGGCGGGCGCGGGCGAGCAGTTCGCTGCCGGAAAGAAAGACGGCCCGTCCGTGAAAGCGTTCGCTGAGAAAACGGAAGGCGGCGCAGGCCAGGTGACTTTTTCCCGTGCCGGAAGCGCCGCGCAGAAGCATGGTGCGGGGAGCCTGCCGCAGGGCGGCGCGAAAGAGGCGCAGGGCGTCGCGGTTGCGGCCGCTCACGAGAAAGTCGTCGAAACCGGCGGAGGGCAGAGGCGCGGGCGACACAGGCCCGGAAAGGGGAGAAAAGGCGGCGGGAGCGCCCTGCGGCCATTCGTAGCGCAGGGCCGTGCGGCTGCCGAGCAGACTGCGCGCGGCCTTTTCCAGATCCGCGCGTCCGCGCTTGTCGAACCAGCGGAAGAAAAGCTCGTGGGGCATGGACACGGTGAGCACTCTGTTCTCGCCGTCTTCCAGCCGGAAGATGAGCGGAAGGAACCAGTCCGGCGTGCCGCCGCCGAGACGACGGCGAAGCAGGCTTCGCACCTGTGCGCCGTCGGCACTATGAAGCGCGGAAAGAGCGGGGGAGCCTTCTCCTGCGGAATCTTCGGTCCTGTCGGCGGTCCGGGGAAAGCTGGAAAGAACTTTCATGCGTGTTTCGGACGGATGTTTTGCTTTGAGAAAAGATGGTGATTGATATGTGCAACTATCTGACATTTCAGATGAATACATATCATGTCGCCCGTGGTCGGCCAAAGGCGCGCAGACTGCCGGGCATAAAAATTTTTACCAGAAAACGCTTGCATAAACAAGCAGTTTCTTGCTTATATACCTGTGGAGCGTTAAGCTCCTTTTCTTTTCTCTGCACTGAAAAATACGAAGCGTCTGACGTTATGATAAAAAAATATCAAATATTCCGCACGCTGTCTGCGCGCGTGCTTTGTTGTGTCCTTATCGGATCGGCCGTGGCCGCGGGAGCATGGCTGTTTTCCCGTGAAGACGAGATTCCCGGCTGGCTGATGTCCGAAAACGGCGCGGAGCTGCTGTTGCAGGCCGTGAAACCGCATGATTTTTCTCTCGGCTCGGATGTGCCGGTGCCGGATGAGACGCGTCTTGCCACTCTGGGCAGCGGGCTTTCCTGGATGCGGGATTTCTGGAGCGAGGGCGGTCTCACTTCCGGCGAGGACGCCGAAGCCGCGCCGCGCTACGACGATTCGCTCAGCGCCTTCCTTTCTTCGAGGGGGGACATGTGCATTCCGAACTATTCCGAAGCCGTGCCGTGGGAGGAGGACTCGCGCTACATGGTGGAGGATTCCGGCTGCGGCACGCAGATGTTCCGCAGCGCCGTGCGCAGCGGCGACAACGCGGGTTCCCTCTTCCTCCGCTGGCTGGACAACAACGAGACCGATCAGGCCGTGAAGGCGGCTTCGTCGGTGTATTCTCTCACGAAAATCATGCCCGGCCATCTGTTCAGCGTGGAGCGCGACAAGGACAGCGGACAGGCCAGCCGCTTTTTCTATGACATCGACGAAGAGAGCCGTCTGGTGATCGAGAGGGCCGAGAACGGATTTTCGGCCCGCGTGGACGTGTTTGAATTCGACACGAAGCTCGTCAAGGTGAGCGGCGTTATCCGGTCTTCGCTGTTCGAGGCCATGGCCGACGCCGGGGAATCCGCCAATCTTGCCGTGCGTCTGGCCGACGTGTTCAGCCATCAGATCAACTTCGTGAACGAGGTGCAGGAAGGCGACACCTTCGAGTTCGTGGTGGAAAAGAAGTATCTCGGCGACGATTTCCGCCGTTACGGCGACATTGTGGCGGCCCGCTTCGTCAACAACGGGGAGACCTTTGAGGCGTTCCGCTTCGTGGACGAACAGGGCCGCGCCCGTTACTACGCCGCGGACGGCAGCTCTCTGGAAACCGAATTTCTCAAGGCTCCGCTCAACTTCACCCGCGTAAGCTCCGGCTACACCATGCACCGCCGTCATCCCATCTTCGGCAAGGTCCGCCCGCATCAGGGCGTGGACTACGCCGCGCCCCGCGGCACGCCCGTGAAGGCGCTCGGCGCGGGCAAGGTGACGTTCAAGGGCTGGAGGAGCGGCTACGGCAACACGCTCGTCATCCGTCACAGCGGCGGCATCGAAACGCAGTACGCCCATCTTTCCCGGTTTGCCTCTTCTCTCAAGGTGGGGCAGAAGGTCGATCAGGGCGAAGTGGTGGCCTTTGTGGGCGCCACGGGCACGGCCACCGGCCCCCATCTGGATTTTCGCGTCATGAAGAACGGCAAGTTCGTGCACCCCGACAGTCTTTCCGGCGCGCGTTCCGAACCGGTGTCCAGAGCAAGCCGCAAAAGCTTCCTCCAGACCGTGGCGAGCGCCCGCTCCCTGCTTGACAGCAACGCCGCCGTGGCGGAAAAGTAATCCGATTTTTTTGCTTGTATCGAAGGCTGGCGCCGTCTCCCGAAAGCGGGGCGCGCCAGCCTTTCCGTCCCCATATTTTTGAAGGCCTGCAAGGGCATGGAACAACAATGAACGAATCCGACTTTCAGCTGTCGAGCTACAACTATGATCTGCCCGAGGAACGCATAGCCCAGTATCCTCCCGAAAAGCGCGGCGCGTCGCGCCTCATGGTGCTGGATAGGGCGAGCGGAAAAAACATTCATTCCACGTTTTCTCATCTGGGCGATTTTCTGCCCGAGGGCGCGTTGCTTGTGGCCAACAATTCCTGCGTGGTTCCCGCGCGTCTGTTCGGACATCGTCCCACGGGCGGCAAGGTGGAACTTCTGCTGCTCACGCCGCCTCCGCTGCTCAAGGCCTGCGCCTCGCTCGGTGCCGACGGCTGGAGCCGTGCGCAGGCCGAAGTGCTCTTGCGCCCCTCCCGCAGCATTCACGTGGGCGACCGCCTCGTGTTCGGCGACGACATCGCCGCCGAAGTGCTCAGGAAAAAGGAATTCGGTCAGCACGACGTGACGCTGTGCTGGAAGGGCGATCTTGTGGAGTGCATGCGGCGCATAGGCAAGCTGCCTCTGCCGCCGTACATCAAGCGCGAGCAGAGCAGCGAGGACATGGCCCGCTATCAGACCGTGTACGCCGACAGGGAAAAGTCCGGCAGCGTGGCCGCGCCCACGGCGGGACTGCATTTCACCGATGAGCTTCGCGAAGAGCTGCGTCAGCGGGGCTTCGGCTGGGCGGAAGTGACGCTGCACGTGGGCTACGGCACGTTCAGCCCCGTGCGCGAGCAGGACATCCGCGAGCATCCCATGCACAGCGAGTACGTGGAAGTGTCGCCGGAAACCGCGGCAGTCATCCGTGAGGCAAAGGCTTCCGGGCGCCCCGTGGTGGCCGTGGGCACCACGTCCTGCCGCACCATGGAAGGCTGCGCCGCGCAGAACGGCGGCGTCATTCCCGAAGGCGGCTGGCACGGCTGGACCAATATCTTCATCTATCCGGGCTTCCGCTTTCAGGTGGTGGATCATCTCATCACCAATTTCCACCTGCCCGAATCGTCGCTCATCATGCTGGTGGCTGCTCTCTGCGGCAGAGAGCGCATTCTTTCCGCCTACGCCGAGGCCGTGAAGGAAAAGTACCGCTTCTTCTCCTACGGCGACGCCATGTTCGTGCGCTGACGCCGTTTCCATCATCGCTCTCCGGTGCTTCCGCGCGGGCGATGTTCGGCCTGATCTGAAAAAAAAAGACTCTCCGCATGCGTGCGGAGAGTCTTTTGCGTTCTTGAAGCAGGGCGGGGGCGTTACTTCGCGATTTCCCAGATGGTGACGGGCACCGGCACTTCCTGTTCGGTGAGCGGCGAAACGGGAAGGGAGCAGATGCGCTTGTGGCGGAGCTTGTGTTCGGGCAGCGCGTCGAGAAGGTGATGGAACACGTCCCTGCCGGGTTCGGATATCCACGCGCGGCCGCCGCTTTTCAGCATGGCGGAAAGAAAGGCGGCGATGGGGTGGGCGAAGTCCTTTTCGTACATGATGTCGCCGGCCCAGATGCGGTCGAAGCTTGCGGGCGGCAGCGTGGGATTCCGCCAGTCCATGACCTCGAAGCGCACGCCTTCCACGCTGTTGAGCACGGCGTTGACTCTGGCGTATTCCAGCGCCTCCGGCTCGTAGTCCATGGCGGTGACGTTCGCCCCGAGCCAGCGCCCGAGCAGCGCCGTGAATCCCAGGCCGCAGCCCATGTCGAGGCAGTTTTTGCCGCGTATGTCGTCCTGCATTTCCGCGAGCCACCCGGCCAGCGCCAGGGAAGAAGGCCATATTTCATTCCAGTAGGGCAGGTGGGCTTCTTCGCCTTCCTTCTGGTCCATGGCGGCCCAGAGCTTGTCCATGTCGGCGCGGCGGATGTGCCAGAGTCGGCCGCAGGACTGGAATATCCTGTCGAAGGGGGTAAACTGTTCCATGATGGTTCCTCAAGGCGACGTGACGTTGATGTTCGTAAATCCCGCAGGCTCGGCGAAGCGGCAGGGACGCGGCTTTGCCTTGGGCGTGTCAGAAGGCACGTCGGCGGACCTGCGCGGGCCGTCCGGGGCGGGCGGCCGCAGTATAGTCCTTTGTTGCTCCGGCGTGAAGCGCGCCGCGGGGGGCGTCCCAAAAGACTTGCCGGGGCGCGGCAATAGGGGTATCATGCCTGTTCACCATGACTTTTCGCGTAGGAAAAGTCGGTTTACGGGGTGAACATCCGGGGCGTCGGCTTCGCTTTCTGCCCCTTTTGAAACGACGTGCGCGCCTGCCGACGCGCCACGCACAGAGCAAAGCAGGTTTGACATGGATAATAGGGGCGAGGATAGAAAGGATTTCGCCAGGCGTTCCTTCAGAAAAAATGACGGCGAACGCGGCGAAGGCCGGCGTCAGGAACATTCGGAAAATTTCCGCCCGCGTCGATTTGAACGCGGCGACGACGAGCGCCGCGAAGGGCGCAGAGACTTCAAGAAGGACGGCTACCGCATGCGTTCGGACCGCGGCGTGTCCCGCGGCCGTGAACTCGGTGCGCTCATGGATCTGGACAACGACATTCTGCATCTTGTGATGCGCCGAGCCCAGATGCTCGCCCGCCTGCGCCGCGGCGGACGCCTCGCTCCCGAGACGGAAAAGACCCTGCGCACCGCGTGGGAAAGCAAGGCCGCGCGTCTTGCCCGCGACAACCGTCTTTCCCGCGATCTTTTCGTGCTGCTCCAGACCATCGAGCCCCTGACCCGCATGGAAGAGGAACAGGGCTTCTACAATCTCGCTCCCAACGGCGAAGCCGTGGACATTCAGATTCCCGCGCCTTCCGACACCGTGGCCGCCCGCTGCTGGCTGGCCGTGGCCGCCGCCGCCGGACAGGTGACCCGCGTTTCCCGCGTGCCGCTGACCGACGCCGTGGTGAGCGGCGTGAAGGCTCTCAATCAGATAGGCGGTCAGCTCTGGTGGGAAGAGAACGGCGACGTGCAGAGCCGCGGCGGCAACGGTCTTGCCCGCAACATGGACAAGGTGGTCCACATCGGCGACGACGCCTTCAACCTCTGGCTTGTCGTGGCGCTTTGCCTGGGCATGCCCGCGCGTCTCAAGCTCACCGGCGACAGCTCCCTGCGTTTTCTCGATCTTGCGCCGCTGCGCCACTTCCTGCCGCAGCTCGGCGTGCGTCTGACCAACGTCATTCCCTCGCAGGACGGTCTGCCCGTGCGCATGGAGTGCTCCGGCCTCATTCCCCGTCAGATCCGTCTGGCCGACGATCTGCCCGAAGACTTCGTGGCCGCGCTCGTGCTGGCCTCCGCGTTCTGGGACACGAGCTGCCGCCTGACGCTTCCCGAACATGAACCCCGTCTGCTGCCGCTGGTGCTGGACGTGCTTTCCGGCTGCGGCATGAAGGTGGAAAAGAACGGCCGCGACATTCTTGTGGAGCGCGGCGAGCTTTCCGTTCCCGCCGAGCCCGTGGTGCCCATGGACGCTTCCGTGGCTTCCGTGGTGCTCATGTTCCCCGGCTTCAACGGCGGTCGCGCCGTGCTCGAAGGCGTGTGGGGCAACAGCGAGTCCGCTTCGCTTGTGGAAAAGATTCTGCGCGGCGCGGGCCTCAACGTGAAGTACGGCGCGAACAGGGTGGAGTGCTCCGGCAAGGAGCGCGAAACCTCCGCTCCCGCGCCCGAGGTGATGCGCGACGTTTTGGAACGCTGCCCCGAACTTCTGCCGCTTTGCGTCGTCATCATGGCGGCCGCGGCGCACGAAGGCGCGAAGGTCTCCCTGCCCGAGCTTTCCGAAGAGAATCGTCACCTCGTCACGGCCTTCCTCTCCCGCTGCGGCGTGGAGGAGAAGGACGGCGTTCTCGTTCCGGTGGAAGAAACCGTGCCCGGCTCGTGGGTGGCTCCTTCCGCGCAGTGGGCCATGGCCTATGCTCTGGGGGCGTTCCTGAAGCCCAATCTGCACCTGTCCAATCCCGGCGTGATGACCGGTCTTTTCCCGGCCTTCTGGAACATGTACAACACCCTTCCTCATCCTGAACTGAAACGCAAAGTCGAGCAGGAGCCTGAAGATGCCAAACCCTCGCGCAGAAGAGTCATCGCCCATGGAGTCTATGGAGAGCTTCCTCCAGAAACCGCTTCCGGAGACGATTTCTGAGCTTGAGGCGCAGATGGCCGTCATCGGCGCGGTGCAGAAGGAGTGCGACAGAAAAATCCGGGAGCTCATGGCCGCCGAGGACATAGCCAACGGCATTGTGTTCCCGCAGGAAATTCACGAACTTCACCAGCAGAAAAACATGCTGGAAACGCACATGCAGTACCGCCGGGTGCGCATCAACCGGCTCAGGCTGTACAAGGGACTAGCGAGATAGTCCGGGCAGGGAGCGCAGGGGCCGAAAGGCGTTTTGCTTTCGGAAGGGGAAGACATTCCCGCGGCGCTCCTTGCCGCATTCACCACGGAAACGCTCCAGTGAGGATATCATGAGCGAACAACATCAGTGCCGCCAGTGCGGAACCTGCTGCCGCAAGGGCGGACCGGCGCTTCACAAGGAAGACGCCCCGCTTCTGACGGACGGCGTGCTTCAGCTTCAGGATCTCTGCACGTTTCGCGCAGGCGAACTCGTGCGGGACAATTCCAACGATCATGTGGTTCCTCTGCCCGAGGAAATAGTCAAGATTGCCGCTCCCTACGGCTCCCGTCCCGACGTCTGGACCTGCCGCTTCCTCATGGAGGACAACCGCTGCTTCATTCACGACAGAAATCCCGCGGAATGCCGGGCCCTGTTCTGCGAAGATCCGACGGCGCTTTTGTCCATGCAGGGCGAGGACAGGCTGGACCGCAAGTCCATTCTGGAACTGCTTCACGCGCCGCAGTGGCTCATGGATTCCGTGGAAGCGCATGAGGCCCGCTGCAACTATGCGGCGCTCATCGAGCTGGCCTCCCATCTGGAAAAGCAGGAGGCGGCCCGTCGCGCGCTCGTGGAAGTGGTGGAATACGACAGAGCGTTCCGCGATCTCATGATGGAAAAGGGCAAGGTGCGGAAGGAAATGCTGGACTTTCTGTTCGGGCGTCCGCTTCTGCACACCGTCATCATGTTCGGCATAGACGCCAGACGCAATGCCGACGGCAGCATTACCCTCGTGCAGACCACGAAGGCAACCTTGAAGGGGCACGAATGATCATCGTCACCGGCGGCGCCGGCCTCATCGGCGCAAACATGATATGGGAACTGAACCGCCACGGCGTGGACGACATTCTCGTGGTGGACAACCTTGCTTCCACGGAAAAGTGGAAGAACCTCTCCCACCTGCGCTACAGCAACTACATGCATCGCGACAGATTCCTGGAACAGCTGCGTTCCGGGAAGAAGCTCGAAGGCGTGGACTGCGTGATCCACATGGGCGCGTGCTCCTCCACCACCGAGCGCAATGCCGATTTTCTCATGGAGAACAACTTCCACTACACGGTGGAACTGTGCCTCGCCGCCCTTGAGGCGGGAGCGCGCTTCATCACCGCGAGCAGCGCCGCCACCTACGGCGACGGCGAACTCGGCTTTTCCGATTCGCTCGACATCATGCCGAAGCTGCGTCCGCTGAACATGTACGGCTATTCCAAGAAGCTGTTCGACTTGTGGTGCATGGAGCACAAGCTGCTCGGCGAAGTGGTGAACCTCAAGTTCTTCAACGTGTACGGTCCCGACGAATACCACAAGGGCAGCATGATGAGCATGGTGTGCCGCGCGGTGCCGCAGGTGAAGGAAACCGGAAAGATCCGTCTGTTCCGTTCGGACAATCCGCAGTACGGCGACGGCGAGTCCGTGCGCGACTTCGTGTATTCCAAGGACTGCGCGGCCCTCATGCGCTGGTTCATGGAAACGCCTTCCTGCAACGGCATCTTCAACGTGGGCACGGGCCACGCCCGCAGCTGGAACGATCTGGCGAAGGCCGTGTTTGCCGCCATGGATCGCCCGGTGGACATTGAATACTTCGACATGCCCGAACACCTCAAGGGCAAGTACCAGTATTTCACCGAAGCGGACATGGGCTGGCTCGAACGCGAGCACTGCCCGGTGAAGTTCCATTCGCTGGAAGAAGGCGTGGATGACTACGTGCGCAACTACCTCATGCAGGACGATCCGTATCTCTGCTCGCTGTAGAGAGACGCGTCTCCTCTCTTGCTGAATCAGGGCCCGTTCCGACTTTCAGAACGGGCTTTTTGTTGCTGCGGCTGTAAAAAAGCCGCTTCTTTGATAATGAAAATTTTAATTCCGGGAAACATTGGAGCAATATTTCAGGCATATTTATCATCCTGATAATTCAGGAGGTTGTATGCTTCAGGCCTTGAATATTGCCAAAAGGTACGGTCGGACGACGGCGCTTGCGCCCACGACGATACATCTGGATCCCGGCACCTTCACCGTTCTTCTCGGGCCTTCCGGTGCGGGCAAGTCCACGCTGCTGCGCAGTCTGGCGCTGCTCAGTCCGGTATCGGAAGGCAGCATCAGCGTTCGCGGAATAGGCGTTGTCGATTCTGCCGGAAAACTGCGTGAGCTGCACCGGAAAACCGGATTCATCTTTCAGCAGCATCAGCTCATTTTGAGGCAGACGGCCCTGAGAAACACGCTCAACGGCCGCATCGGTTTTCATTCTCTGTTTCATGGTCTGCTTCCGGCGTCTTCCGAGGATCTGGAGAATGCGTATGCCTGTCTTGCCCGTGTGGGAATGGAAGGCTTTGCACTGACGGCTGCGGGCAATCTTTCCGGCGGGCAGCAGCAGCGCGTCGGCATCGCCAGGGCGCTCATGCAGCAGCCGGAAATCATGCTTGCCGATGAACCGGTCGCCAGCCTGGATCCTCAGCGGGCCTACGAAGTCATAGAGCTCCTCCACGGAATCTGCCGGGAAAGGGGCATCTGTTCGGTCGTGAGTCTGCATCAGGTGGAGCTGGCACGACGTTTCGCCGACAGAATCATTGCCCTGAACGGCGGATGCGTGGTGTTCGACGGCAGTGCCGCCGAACTGGACGACGGGGTGCTGAACAGACTCTACGCAACGTCTTCCGCGGAAACATCCGTTCTGCCTCCTGTCGCCGAGCCTTCGCTGAAGCCGGCCCTGGCCGCATAGTTACCGGATACGGGTCGTACCGTTCTTCGTATCGGATCGGAGAGCGGAGTCCTGAGTATGTATTTTCATTTTCAGAGAGGAATTTTTATGAAGATCCGCAACATCGTTCTGGCGCTTCTGGGCGTGTTCACTATGCAGACCGCTGCCTTTGCGGCCGGAGACGGAAACCCTCAGACGCTTCGCGTGGCGCTTCTGCCCGATGAAAGCCCCAGCGTGGTGATAAAGAATAATGAGAATCTGAAGAACTATCTTCAGGAAAAGCTGGGCAGAAAGGTGGAGCTCGTGGTGACCACCGACTACTCCTCCATGATTGAGGCCATGCGGCACGATCGTCTGGACCTCGCCTACTTCGGACCGCTTTCCTATGTCATGGCCAAGTCGAAGTGCGATATAGAACCCTTTGCCGCCATGCAGAAGAAGGGCAAGGCCACATATCGTTCGGTCGTCATCGCCAATGCGGCCAGCGGTATTGAAAAGGTGGCGGACATCAAGGGGCACGACATGGCGTTTGGCGATGTCGCCTCCACGTCTTCTCACCTCATTCCCAAATCCATGCTTCTGAATGAGGGGCTCAAAAGCGGCGAGGATTACAAGGAACATTTCGTGGGCAGCCACGACGCCGTGGCCATGAACGTGCAGAACGGCAACGCACAGGCCGGCGGCATGTCGGAGCCCATTTTCCAGACCATGATGGAAAAGGGACTGCTGAAGGCGGACAAGGTGAGAATCATCGCCACGTCGCAGGAATTTCCCGAATATCCCTGGACCATGCGCGCAGGTCTGAATCCCGAGCTCAAGAAGGCCGTCAGACAGGCTTTTCTCGATATGAAGGATCCTGCGGTTCTCAAGCCTTTCAAGGCGGACGGCTTCACGGCCATCGACGATGCCGCCTATAATCCCGTGCGCGAGCTGGCCACGATTCTCAATCTCAATCTGGCGCAGATGTAACATGGCGGCAACTCTGGAAGACGTCCGGCGCACCGTAAGCGGCGGCTATCGCAGATCCTGCCTGAAGCTCGTCGCGCTGGGGCTGATGGTTCTTGTCTGTTCGTGGCATACCGGCCTGCTTGATCTGCAGCGCATGGTGGAGGGTGGGCCTGCGCTCTGCCAGCTGCTGGGAGAAATGTTTCCTCCTGATTTTTCCAATATGCGCAAGTGGGGAAAGCCGGTGGTCGATACGCTGTGCATGAGTGTTGCCGGTACGTTCATAGCGCTGGTTCTTTCTTTGCCCGTGGGGCTTCTGGCCGCCGGAAATGTGGCTCCGAACAGGGCCGTATATCGTCTGGCAAGGGGGATTCTCAATATTCTCCGTTCGGTACCCGAGCTTATCATGGGCATCGTTTTCGTCGCGGCGGTGGGGTTCGGCGCGCTTCCCGGCGCGCTGGCGCTGGGGCTGCATTCCGTCGGCATGGTGGGCAAGTTTTTTGCGGAGGCCATTGAACACTGTGATCCCAAGCCTGTGGAAGCCATTCGGGCCGTCGGCGCAACAAGGGCGCAGACCGTTCTTTACGGCATTCTGCCGCAGGTCATGCCGCAGCTTGTGGATACGCTTGTGTACAGGTGGGAATACAATTTCCGGGCATCCACCGTCATGGGCATGGTGGGCGCCGGAGGCATAGGCTTCGAGCTTATGGCTTCGCTGCGCATCATGCAGTACCGGGAAGTTTCGGCCATTCTTCTGGTCATTCTCGTCATGGTGACGCTGGTGGATGGCCTCGGTTCAAGAATACGGAGAAAGGTTTCATGAACGGAAAACCCCGTTGTCTGGTCACGTGTCGCATTCATGCCGAGGTTGAGGAGTATCTTGGAAGGTACTGCGAGCTTGACCTGAACCGGAGCGACGAGAGCCTTTCGCATGAAGAGTTCTGCCGGCGCGCGGCCGATGTCGATGCGGCCATGACCTTCATGCCCGACAAGGTGGATGAAAAACTTCTTGCCGGGGCTGCCCGTTTGAAGGTCATAGGGGCGGCTTTGAAGGGCTATGACAATTATGACGTGGAAGCCGCCACCCGTCATGGAGTTTGGCTGACGTACGTCCCCGACCTTCTTACCGAACCTACCGCGGAACTGACCATTGCACTTATGCTCGGACTGAGCCGGAACGTGAAGGCCGGTGACAGGCGTGTCCGCAGTGAGTTTCAGGGCTGGCGTCCCGTGCTGTTCGGTACGGGCGTATCGGGTTCCGTGGTGGGCATCATAGGTCTGGGGCGTCTGGGACAGGCCGTGGCCCGGAGACTTCAGGTATGGAATGCCAGGCTGCTCGGCTTTGACGTCTCGGAAAAGGCGCTGGCTGCTGCCCGCGCGTTCGGGGTGGAGGGCTGTGCACTGCACGAGCTTCTGGAGCGGTCGGACGTTGTTCTTGTGCTGACGCCGCTGACTGTTCAGACCCGGAGTCTGCTGAATGCCGGACGCATAGCGCTCATGAAAAAGGGCGCGTTTCTGGTGAATACCGGGCGAGGATCATGCGTGGATGAGCCCGCCGTGGCGGAAGCTCTGGAGCGGGGACATCTTGCGGGGTATGCCGCCGATGTTTTCTCATTCGAGGACTGGGCTCTCGAAGGGCGTCCCGAAAGCATTTATCCTCCGTTGCTTTCTCCGGCGCTGAATACTCTTTTTACGCCTCATCTCGGCTCTGCCGTGGACAAGGTGAGAGCAGCCATTGAAATGACGGCGGCAAGGAACATTGTGGATGTGCTTGAAGGTCGCGTGCCAGCCAATCCTGTAAACCGTGTCGGCGAAAGATAACGTTTCCGCTCTGTGATGCGTCCCCGCCTCGAACGGATTTGAGCGGAGCGGAAACGAGCTCGGACCGCTTTCGGATGGAGTGAATAATTCTGTAAGCGTCCTTGCTGAAATATACGAAAAAGCCGGAGAAGCGATGATGCTGTTCTCCGGCTTTTTTATGTAGTTTTAGAGCGTTACATGTCCACGGCTTCAAACACCGCGACGATGCTCTTTTTGGAGCGCAGTTCCAGCATGGAGCCGTTGATGTTCCATTCGTCGGCTTTGGAGAACATGGCGTGCATGTTTCTGGCCTGTTCCTCGCCCTGCGGGCACATGCGCAGGGTGGAGCCGCCGTCGGAAAAGCTGATGGCTTCACCCTTTCGCTTCCAGTTCATGAAGAAGTTGTTGCAGCCGTCGGAGCCGGAAGCCTGACCGTTGTCGCGCAGAATGAGATGGGGTTCCGGCTGCTCGGGAAAGAGTTCCACGGGCGCGCCGTTGAGCTCGTGCAGACGCCAGTAGGTCTGCTCGAGCGGCGCGGAGGCGTAGTTTTCCGTGGAGCAGACGCCGCCCTTCTGCACGAGAAAGACGTTGGAAGCTTCCAGGTGACCGTCCTGAATGCGGCCTTCCAGCACCACGGAGGAATTGCCGTTGGACTGCAGAATGTGGCTGAGCTGATCGTAGCCCCGGCCCGAAGGCTGAATGGGAATGTCCCGCTGGGAATTGCATTCGGAAAACACGGGCTTGCCGTTCTGCTTTCTGAGTTCTCCTTCGATGAGAAAGCCCTTGGAAGGCCAGGGAATATCGGCCTTCTTGAGTTCCACGGGCTGCGCGGACAGGCCGTGGAGCAGCAGATTGCCGCCGGCTTCGCGCGTGGCGGTCACGGGCTTGAGCGCGCCGCGCGTGATTTCGATGGTGCGGTTTCTGTCTTTTTCCATCCAGGTGCCCATGTACTGATTGCGGTCGCCGTCCTGAGTGAGCAGGGCCAGGCCGTCGTCTTCAAGGTACAGATGGACGGAAATGTTTTTCCCGCCGCTTTTCAGCGACCCCTGATAGCTTGCGGGCGTCTTGAGCCCGGGAAGCTGATGCTCGCCGGGCATGGTGCGATAGACAAGTACGTTCGGCCTGCCGGGAATGGAAACGACTTCGTCGGTCTGCGTGGCGAAGAGCGTTTCGCCGCTGTGCATGACGGCGGCGGCAAGACGCGCCTCGTTCGGCATGGTCTGTTCAAGATAGTACACGCGGAAGGGAATGCTTCCGCTGCCGGACGAGGGCATGGTGGACGCGGCCACGGGAATGGGGGAGTGCAGCGGATAGAGCTGCACGCTGACCACGACTTCCGGCGGCAGGGCCATGCGTTCGCGGTAGAACAGCGTGCCTTCCAGCCTGCCTACCTTGGCCCGGCTTTTTTTCCATACCACGGCGGCGCCGTCGGCGTCGGTGAATTCCAGTCTTCCCGAGCCGGACTTGGCAAGCACGAGCTTCTGCGTGCGCACCTTGTCGCCGGGGCTGTCCATGGTGGCGAGCGAGAGCACGCCGTTTTCCAGATTCCAGCTCACGCCGGAAATGGCGGTCTGATCGGGCAGACCGAGCGCGCCGTCTTCGTCCAGAAAATAGATCCGCCCTTCGTCATCCACCCATGCGCCGCTGATGTCTCCCGGAGTGCCCGAAGTGGCGACGCAGGAAATGAGAAGAAGCGAGCAGAAAAAAAAGAGCAGTGTTTTACGCATGCGGTTCCTCAGTTCAGGCCAGGGCCACGAGGTCGTACTCCCTGGTCTCTACGATGTCGGCTTCCACCATGGCGCCGTTTTCCACGCCCGGGCCGCTCACGTAGGTCAGACCGTCCACGTCGGGGGTCTGGAACCAGGTGCGGCCGGTGTGAAGACCGGGCCATTCTTCGGAACTTTCATCGACCAGCACTTCCATGCGCTGTCCGGCGTAACCGGCGAGAATTTCCTCGCTGATGCCGCGTTGCAGTTCCATGAGTTCGTCCTTTCTGGCTTCCTTGACGGAGTCGTCGATCTGATCGGGCATGGCTGCCGCGGCCGTGCCTTCTTCAGGCTGAAAGGCGAACACGCCCATATGGTGAAAGCGGTTCTTTTCCACAAAATCCATGAGCGTGCGGAAATGTTCGTCGGTTTCTCCCGGAAAGCCCACCATCATGGTCGTGCGCAGGGCGGCTTCGGGGAAAAATTCGCGTATGCGGTCCACCGCCTCCTGCGGATTGCCGGAGAAGGGGCGGCCCATGCGGCTGAGAATGTCCGGGTGGGCATGCTGCAGAGGCATGTCGAAATACGGCACGAACGGCTTGCCCGCCTCCTTGAGAAAGCGCAGCAGGTCGCGGGTGAGTCCGCCCGGATACAGATAGAGCAGGCGCAGGCGTTCCAGTCCGTCGAGCGCAAGGAGCTTTTCCAGAAGAACGCGCGGATCCCTGCCGAAGTCCGTGCCGTAGGCGGTCACGTCCTGCGCCACGACAATGAGTTCCTTCACGCCGTCGTTCACGAGGGCGGAAGCTTCCGTCACCAGCTTGTCGACCGGTTCGGAAGCGTACTTGCCGCGGATGGACGGAATGGCGCAGAACGAACAGTTGTGACGGCAGCCCTCGCCGATTTTCAGCCAGGCGTAGGAAGGGCCGGTGCTGAGCAGGCGTCCGGCGGAGGCGTGTTCCAGATGAAGCGCACGCATGATCTGATCGGCCCAGGTGTCGATGTCGTCGGTGTGGAGCCAGAGATCGACTTCCGGCAGCTCGGACTTGAGATCGGCGATGCCGTAGCGCCCGGGCAGGCAGCCCGCCACGGCCAGGAACGGCTTTTTGTTTTTCGGCAGCTCGCTGAGATCTTCGATCATCTGAAGGACGGTCTGCACGGATTCCTGCACGGCCGGCGCGATGAAGGCGCAGGTGTTGATGAACACGAGGTCGGCCTGTTCAGGCTCGTCCACGGTGAGAACGGGGCCCAGCGAGCCCAGCAGACGTTCGGTGTCCACGCGGGTTTTGGGGCAGCCAAGACTTTGGGAATAGATACGGAGCATTACTCTACCTTCGAGCAGGCCTGGACTTGTCAACAGGACTGGCCTGAGATATCCCTTTCTGCCATGAAAACAGCCTTTCGGCAAGGAGACCCCCATGACGCTGCTTGAGACGCTCATTCTCGCCACCCGCAATCAGGGCAAGGTGAGGGAACTGCGCGACCCCCTGGCCCGTTTCGGATTCGACGTGAAAAGCCTGCCCGACGATTTTCCCGAAATTCCGGAAACGGGAACCACGTTTGAAGAAAACGCCCTCATCAAGGCCCGGGCCGTGGCCGAAGCGCTCGGCGTGCCCGCGGTGGCCGACGATTCCGGCATAGAGGTGGACGCGCTCGGCGGCGCGCCCGGGGTGTATTCCGCAAGGTACAGCCTGGACTGGCCGGAGCGGGAAGGCGAAAGCACGGACGAGCGCAACAACCGCAAGCTCCTTGCCGAGCTGGAAGGCGTGAGCGCGGAAAAGCGCACCGCGCGTTTCCGCTGCTGCATGGCCATGACGTATCCTTCTTCGTGGAAGAACAGACCGGAAGACATCGTGGTGAGCGGCGCGTGGGAAGGAAGCATTGCGGACGCGCCTTCGGGAAGCAACGGCTTCGGCTACGATCCGCTTTTTCTCGATCCGGCAAGCGGCCGCACGGGCGCGGAACTTTCCCGCGAGGAAAAGATGGCGCGCAGCCACCGGGGCAAGGCGCTGGCCCGCCTTCTGGAAGAGCTGGAAAAGCGCGGGAACCTTCGCTGACGCTTTGGCGCTTCCATGATTTTTTGAGTGCGGAAAGGCCCTGTTTCTTTTTGCGGAAACAGGGCCTTTTCTGCGGCAGGAGCGCGAGAAAGTGCAGATTCTGCGTTCAGGCCGCGTCCGTCACAGGAAAAATGGCGGGTTACTTGTTCCTCAGCGGAAAATGAATGTGGGGCGTGTAGGTGTAGCTCTGGCTGAAGAGCGGCGAGGTGATGATGAAGTTCGCCGTGGCGCGGTTGTTGGCAATGGGAATGTCGTACACCTGGGCGATGCGCAGCAGGGCCTTGACGTCGGGGTCGTGAGGCTGGGCGGTGAGCGGATCGGAGAAGAAGATGATGATGTCGATGTGGCCTTCGGCCACCTGCGCGCCTATCTGCTGATCGCCGCCGAGCGGGCCGCTGAGGTAGGGCGTGACGGGCAGGCCCGTTTTTTCATTGATGAGGTGCGCCGTGGTGCCGGTGCCGCAGAGAAAGTGACGGGCCAGAATCTGGCTGTGTTCCGCGCACCATTCGATGAGGCTCTCCTTCATGTTGTCGTGGGCGATGAGAGCGATGTGCTTGGTGGCGCTCATGGTTCTTTCCATGTGATCCTCGCTTGTTGTGGGGCCGGTGCGTCCGGCTGCATGAGTGATGTTTCTGACGGCGTCATGGTAGGCGGTCAGTGTGAAGCCAGTATGAAGAAACAGCACTTCTTCATGCGGCAAAATGGTCGAATCCCGCAGAAGCGGGGGCGCGGCCGTTGAGCGTGATGCCGCCTCGGCGCACCCGTCCGAGCGCGAGCGCGGGCGCGTTCAGTTCGCGCTCAAGTTCCGGCCACAGCGCTTCGGGGCAGGTGCCTGCAAGGGCGTAGTCCTCGCCGCCTTCAAAGGCGAATTCCGGGGCGCTGACGCCCGTGTCCGAGGCAAAGCGCCGAAGCTCTTCCGGTAGAATGTCTTCCGCAAGCTCGATGTCCGCGCCGAGCCCGGAGCGGCGGCTTGCCAGAAGGCGGGGCAGATCGCGCGCGAGTCCGTCGGAAACGTCCATGAGTCCGATGCGGTTTCCGGCGTGGCGGCGCAGAGCGAATCTGGCGACGGCTTCGCCTTCCCGGGCCAGTGGCTTCGGACGCAGATGCTTTTCGCAGGCTTCGGGCCAGTCGCTCTTCGTCTCTTCCGCCTCTTCTGGCGAGGAGGCGCGCTCAAGCAGCGAGAGTCCGAGCCTTGCCAGGCCCACGGAGCCCACGAGAAACACCACATCGCCTTCTTCAGCCACGCCGCGGCGAAGCCCCTGCGGCAGAGATTCGGGAAGTTCGCCCCAGGCCGTGACGCACACGTTGACCAGCGAGGAGCGGGCCAGATCGCCGCCGGAAAGAGCCAGGGAAAAATCGTCGCACACGGCCTTCACGCCCCGGCAGAAGTCGGCAAGCCAGGCTTCGTCTTCGCGTCCCGTGAGGGTGAGCCCCATGGAAATGCCCACCGGCCTTGCGCCGCTTGCGCCCACGTCGCTCACGTTGACGGCCACGGACTTGAAGCCGATGTCGAAGGGCGTGAAGTAGCGACGGCGGAAGTGCGCGTCTTCGGCGAACACGTCGGTGGTCAGGGCAAGCGGGCCGCCCGGGCGGAGAACGGCGCAGTCGTCGCCGCGGCCGAGCAGAAGCGCCGGATGATCTTCGGGGAAAAAGCGGTCGATGAGACCGAGAATGTCGTCTTCGCTGGCCATGCGCATGGCTTACTCCAGGGTGAGGTAATCGGCGAGAATGATTTTCAGGCCGAGGCCGGGAAAGTTCACCCGGTACTTGTCCGGCGGAATTTCCTCCACGATTTTGCCGCGTCCGAACAGGCGGTGGCGGCAGAAGCCGAGTTTTTTCCTGACGGGTTTGGCGTCCGGGCTTTCCTCCAGCGTGCGGCCGTTCTTCACGGCTTCGCGCACGGCGGCCAGATAGGCGTCGTCCGCGTCTTCGCGGGAGCGGGGCGAGGGGGCGAAGTCCCTGTCGCGGGGCGGCCAGTCGTCGTCATCCTTCCGGCGCTTCCCGCGGAAGGAATCGTCCGTTTCCTCGCCGTCTTCGTCCCAGTGCCAGGAGCGGCGCTTCGGCGCGCCGAAGCCGGAAAAGGCCGGGGCGGGCTGTTCCCGGATGCGGCGTTTCGTCAGCGCGCCGCCGTAGTTTTCATAAATTTCGTTCAGCGTGTCCGTAGGAAGTTCACGGATGAAGGGACTCGGCGAGGCGGGTTCCTGACTGCCGGAGCTGCGGTTGTAGAGGCTGAGTGGCACGAAAAGATCGAGCGTGTCCTTGGCGCGCGTGCAGGCCACGTACATGAGCCGCCGCTCTTCCTCGAAGTCTTCGGGACGCACCAGCGCGTGGCGGGAGGGAAAGCGGTCTTCCACAAGGTCGATGACGAGCACGGCCGACCATTCCAGCCCCTTGGCGGAATGCACGGTGGAAAGGGTGATCTTTCTCTCGCCGTCGTCTTCTTCCGGGGCTTCTTCGGGGCTGTCCAGAGAAAGATCGGCAATGAAGAGCTGGAGATCTTCGTAGGACGAGGCGATGCCGGACATTTCTTCCAGACCCTGCAGGCGGCGGGGCCAGTCGTCGGGAAAAAGTTCCTCCATTTTCGGGCGGTAGTGTTCGAGAATGGTGTCGATGACTTCTTCGGGGCGGGGATTTCTCACGCGCAGGTCGGCAATGAGCGCCATGTTTTCCAGAAAGTCCGGCCAGCGTGTGCAGGCTTTCTTGAGCGCGGCCTCGTCGCTGCCGGAAGCCAGGGCGAAGAGCTTGCGCGAGGTTTTCGGGCCGATGCCGCGGGAGAGCGCGGCGATGCGGTCGAAGGAGGGCAGATCGAGAGGATTGCTCACCAGACGGGCGAAGGCCATGACGTCCTTCACGTGCGCGGCTTCGGCGTAGCGCAGGCCGCCGTACTTGCGGAAGCCTATGCCGCGCTTGTTGAGCTCGATTTCCATGTTGTAGGACTGGTAGCCGGAGCGGAACAGCACGGCGATTTCCCGGGCGGGCACCGTGTCGAGCAGCTCTTCGATGCGCCTTGCCGCAAGCACGGCCTGCGTCTTGTCGCTGAGGGGCCGGTACAGCGTGACCGCGGGCTCGGCGGGCACGGGACGGCGGGAGAAAAGATGCTTGCGGTACCCTTCGGTGGTGTTGGCGAGCAGACTGTTGGCAATGTCGAGCACGGGCTGCACGGAGCGGTAGTTCTCTTCCAGCCGGATGATGCGCGTGTTGTGAAAGAGCTTGGGAAAATCGAGAATGTTGTGAACGGTGGCGCCGCGGAAGGCGTAGATGGACTGCGCGTCGTCGCCCACGGCCATGATGTTGCCGTTCTCTCCGGCCATCATGCGCACGAGCCTGGCCTGCACCTTGTTGGTGTCTTGATATTCGTCCACCATGATCTGGCGGAAGCGCTGCTTCTGCGTTTCCAGCACGTCGGGCTTGTCGAGGAAGAGCTGTTCCAGCTCGAAGAGCAGATCGTCGTAGTCGAGGAGGGCGTGTTCGCGCTTGTATTTGCGGTAGGCTTCGCCGAGTTCCGCAAGATCCGAGGCGTGCGGCAGCAGATGCTGCGCCTCGCGGCGGAGCACCTCGTCGAGTTCCATTTCCTTGTTGCGCGCCTTGCTCAGAAGTCCGAGCACGGCCTGCGTGCGCGGAAAGCTGCGGTCGCCCTTGCCGATTTTCAGCGCTTCCTTGCAGGCCTGAATGGCGGCGACGCTGTCGGAAGTGTCCATGACCGTGAGGGAGCCGCCCGTCCAGTCCGGGCTCCAGCGCCGCAGCACGGAAAAGGCGAAGCTGTGGAACGTGCCGCCCTGCACGCCGAGAAGCTGATGGTCGAGCAGATTGGCGGCGCGGTGCAGCATTTCCTGCGAGGCCTTGCGCGTGAAGGTGAGCAGCAGCATGGAATGCGGATCGAAGCCGTGTTCGGCCAGCCACGCCAGACGGTACACGATGGTGCGGGTTTTGCCGGAGCCTGCGCCGGCAATGACCAGCATGGGCCCTTCGGGCGCGGTGACGGCCTGTTTCTGGGCCTCGTTGAGAATGGAGATGTCGAGCATGGCGTGAATCAGTCTGCGGAGGGACCGTCGATATCATCGGCGGAGGGAAGAGGATCGGGGGCTCCGGCTTCGCGCAGCCTTGCCCACAGCTCGTCGATGCCGAGCCTCGTGACTGCGGAAACCACCACGGGTTTCTGTCCGCCGAGAATGGCTTCCCAGGTCTTCTGCTGGGCGGAGCGTTCCTTGAGGGAGCACTTGTCGGCCTTGGTGAGCACGGCGATGACGGGAAGCTTCCGGGCTTTGGCGAAATCGGCCATCAGCCGGTCGGACTGCTGCGTGGGAATGCGGCAGTCGATGAGCAGGGCGAGCGCGCGCAGCGTTCTGGTTTCTTCCAGATACTTTTGAATGAGGGCCGCCCAGTTGCGGCGCTCCTCGTGGCCGCGGCGGGCGTAGCCGTAGCCGGGCAGATCGGTGAGGCAGAAGCCGTCGGGCTTGACCAGAAAAAGGTTGACCGAACGGGTCTTGCCCGGTTCGGAACTGACCTTGGCCAGTTTTTTCCTGCGGGCGAGAGCGTTGATGAGCGAGGACTTGCCCACGTTGGAGCGGCCGGCCAGCGCAATCTGCGGCATGTGATGCGAGGCGTCTTCCAGCTGTTCAAGGGTGTACAGGGTGGCCAGAAGTTCCAGCGCGGGTTCGGAACAGGTCTTTTTTTCGGCGGACGGGTCGGTCATGGCGCTCCTCCCGAGTTGACAAAGTGAGCCTCTATCGGACAATATATCTTGCTTTTCGGAAAAAGCCGAGATTAGCCTGCTCCGGCGGAAAAGGCAAATATTCCGCAGGGCGTCCCCCGCAGCGCGGGGAATATTTCCTCCGTTTTCGGAGGCCGGAAGGGTCCGCGTCGGCCCGTTTCGGATTTTTTACGAAAAAATATCATATTCTTGCCTGGAGGCATCATGTATTCCACTACTGACTTTCGTCGCGGCCTGAAGATCGAGATCGATGGCACTCCTTACGAAATCGTTGAATTCCAGCACTTCAAGCCCGGCAAGGGCGGCGCCATGGTGCGCACCAAGCTGCGCAACATCCTGAACGGCCGCGTGGTGGACAATACCTTCCGCTCCGGCGAAAAGGTGGGCAAGCCCGACATGGAACAGCGCGACATGCAGTACCTGTACCGCGAAGGCGACGACCTCATCTTCATGGACATGACCACCTACGAACAGATTTCCCTGCCCGTGTCCGACACCGACGGCAAGGCCGACTGGCTGCTGGAATCCCAGCAGTGCCGCGTGCTGCTCTACAACGGACAGCCCATCGACATTGAAGTGCCCGTGAGCCTCGTGATGACCGTGGTCAAGACCGAACCCGGCGTGAAGGGCGACACCGTTTCCAACGTGACCAAGCCCGCCACCCTGGAAACCGGCGTGACCATTCAGGTGCCGATTTTCGTGAACGAAGGCGACCGCGTCAAGGTCGATACCCGCACCCGCGAATATCTCGGCCGCGACTAATTCGCGTTCTTTTCTTTTGCGCTGTCGGCAGGACGTGTTGCGCGCCCTTCCGGCAGCGCTTTCGTTTTTCGGGAGAAAAACGGATTCCGGGCCCGTCCCGGAAGGGTTCACTTGAAGTTTGAAGGGGATGCCAATGTACGGACACAGACTGGTACGCGAACTGCTCGGACTGCTTTTTCTTTTCTGCGGTCTGCTTATGCTGCTCAGTCTCTGGAGCTATCATGTCGGCGATCCCACCTTCAATCAGGCCGTGAGCATGAACGCTTCTTCCGTGCAGAACGCGGCCGGACTGTTCGGCGCGTATCTGTCGGGCTTTCTGGTGGACTGCTTCGGTCTGGGCTCCTTCTTGTGGGTCGTGTTCTTTCTGGCCGTGGGCGCGGGGCTGGTGTCCCGCTGGCTGGTGCTCAAGTGGTACCGCTGGGTGGGCTATCTCCTGCTTTTTTCCTGCATGCTGGTGGCCTCTTCCGTATTCGACATAAGCGTGCACGGCATTCACGGCGGCGGCCTTGCCGGACAGTGGCTTTCCGCCTTTTCCCTTATTTTTTTCAGTCCCGTCGGCTCGTTTCTGCTGTGGTTCTTCGTGTTCCTCATTGCCATGGAACTGTCGTTCAGCATTTCGTGGCTGACGCTCATTGCTTCGTTCGCCTCCTGGGTGATGCGGAAAATTCCGTCCTTCGGCACGACCTACGATCTGCCCGTGCCGCATCTGCCCGAGGCGTTGAAGCGCCTGCCCGGGCTTGTCGCCGGATGGCGCAGGATTCCGGACGTGGCAAAGCGTCCCCGCCCTGTGCTCGACATCGTGTTCGGCAGGAAGAAGGACGTTGCGGAAACGCCTGCGCCCGTGCTTGAAATAAAAACGGATCTGCCGAAGGCTCCCGAGCTTCCGGGCACGGAGCCGGAGCCTGTGGATTCCGGCATTCGGGAAGAGGATTTGAGTGATCTTCTGCGCCTTGTGGAACGTCCGGAGACTGCCGGCGGCAGGACGGGTGCATCCGAACCTGCCGTGGCCACCGTGTTCGTGCCGGAACCGGTTCCTGCGCCTGCGGCGGAAAAGGCTCCGGCGCAGGAAGAGAGCGAATTTATTTTTGAGCTGGAGGAGCCCGTCGAAACGCCGGTCTCTTCCGTTGCGGCGACGCCCTCCGTTGCGACCGGTTCTGCGCCGGTTTCCCCCACGCCCTCCGCGGCAGTGAGCGCTGTGCCGGTTTCTCCGATTTCCTCCGCAGCAGTCGGTTCTGCGCCTGCTTCTCCGGCTGCCGAACCTGTTGTCGTGTCTCCGGCGGCTTTTGCAGCATCGAGCGTCGAGTCGACTCCGCCGGCTTCCGAAGCTCCGTCGGTTGCGCCTGCCGCTCCCGCGGCGGCTGCGCCTGTGTTTTCCGCTCCTGCCCCCTCGGTGACGGCGTCCGCGCCCGCCGCGCCTTCTTTTGAGCCCGCGCAGGCTCCGGCTCCTGCCGCCGTGCCCGTGCAGACCGTTTCTCCCGCGCCCTTCATCGAACCCGACGTGCCGGAGGAAGACCTGCCGCCTTCGGCCCTGGCCGCGCTTTCCGCCTCGGCTTCGGCCGTGAACACCGACGATCTGCCCGCGGTGGTGACGGCTGCGCCGTCGCCCGAAAAGCAGCCCGTGTCGCAGACGCAGGTGCCCGGGCAGGCTTCCCCCCAGTTTTTCCGCGCGGCGGAAACGCCTGCCGCGCCGCACAAGGACGCCGCCTACGCCTCCGTGGACAGCGCCGTGGCCGGAGCGCTCGCTGCGCAGAAAGAGCTCGAAGCCGAAGCCGCCGCTCCCGCTGCGCCTGCGCCCGTGCTGCCGAAGCGCAGGGAGCTTCAGCTGCCGCCTCTGGAACTGCTTTCGCCGCTGCCGGAAGAGGATCTTGCCAGCAGACCCGATGAGCTCACCCTGGCCAGACAGGGCAACGCGCTCATCACATGCCTCAAGAACTTCAACGTGAACGCCACGCTGGCGCGCATCACGCCCGGCCCCGTGGTCACGCTCTTCGAGGTGCGTCCGGCTCCGGGCGTCAAGGCCACGCGCATCACCAATCTGGCCAACGATCTGGCCATGTCGCTCAAGGCCGTGTCCGTGCGCATGCAGGCTCCCGTGCCCGGCACCGACACCGTGGGCGTGGAAGTGCCCAACGAAAAGCGCTGCACCGTGCATTTCCGGGAAATTGTGGAAAACGAAAATTTCCGTCAGGCCAAATCGCTGCTCACCGTGGCGCTCGGCAAGGATACCGGCGGGCGTCCCGTGTCCGCGGATCTGGCCAAAATGCCGCATCTTCTGGTGGCCGGCGCCACCGGCGCGGGCAAGAGCGTGTGCCTGAACGCCATCATTCTCAGCCTGCTCTACCGCGCCCGTCCCGACGAAGTGCAGATGATTCTGGTGGACCCCAAGCGCGTGGAACTTTCCATGTACGCGGACCTGCCCCATCTCGTGCATCCCGTGGTGACGGACATGGATCTCACCAAGAACGCGCTGCTCTGGGCCATTGAGGAGATGAACCGCCGCCTTTCGCTGTTCTCCAAGGTCAAGGTGCGCAACATCACGGGCTACAACGACCGTCAGGCCCGTCTGCGCGCCGAGGTGGAGGCCGGAGGCCCCATGCCCGTGGACGCGGAAACCGGCGAGCCGGAAGATCTTTCCAACATGCCGTTCCTCGTCATCATCGTCGATGAGCTCGCCGACCTCATGATGGTGAAGCGCAAGGAAGTGGAAGGCAGCATCGTGCGTCTTGCGCAGCTCGCCCGAGCCGCGGGCATTCACCTCATCATCGCCACGCAGCGCCCCAGCGTGGACGTGGTGACGGGCATCATCAAGGCGAACTTCCCCTGCCGCATCGCCTTCAAGGTGACGAGCGGTCAGGATTCGCGCACCATCATCGACGGCGCGGGCGCGGAAAAGCTGCTCGGCATGGGCGACATGCTGTTCAAGCCCAACGGCGGCATGATTCAGCGTCTGCACGGCGCCTTCGTGAGCGACGATGAAGTGTCGGCCGTGGTGGAATTCTGGAAAAAGCAGCAGCCGCCGAACTACAAGGTCGATTTTGCGGAATTCGGCAACGACGACGCCGACGACGCCGAAGATTTCGGACAGCCCGCCTCCCGGAGCAACGAAATCGTGGACGATCCCATTTACGCCGAAGCCGTGCAGTTCGTGCTGGACAACGGCAAGGTGTCCATTTCCCTGCTGCAGCGGCGTTTCCGCATAGGCTTCAACCGCGCGGCCCGCTTCGTGGAGCAGATGGAAAAGGACGGTCTGCTCAGTCAGGCCGACGGCACGCGTCCGCGCAGCGTGGTGCATCGCTAGCCCCGGCCGAAAAGCGCGTTCTGCTCCGCTTCTGCAATCGGGGCGAGCCGGAAAGCGGCCGGCGCAACACATTTGCGGAAAGCCAATGGGCGCTTTTCCGCGCCGCAGTCCGGCGGGACTGCGGAACGGGCCGTTCCCGCGCCATGCGGAGCGGCGATCCTGTCACCCCATGTCTCCGGCCCGGCCGGAAAAGGAGGAACTGCCTTGATACTCGACGGTAAGGCGACTGCGGCGTCCATACGCGCCGCGCTTCGTGAGGACATAGCGAAAGACAGGGAGAAAGCCGGACGCGCTCCCTGCCTGGCGGTGATTCTGGTGGGCGAGGATCCGGCTTCGCAGGTGTACGTGCGCAACAAGGAAAAGGCCTGCGCCGACGCCGGCATCGACACGCGTTCCTACCGCAGACCCGCCTCCATTCTTCAGCAGGAGCTGGAAGAGCTCATCGCGTCCCTCAACGCCGATCCGGCCGTGGACGGCATTCTGCTTCAGCTTCCCCTGCCCGAAGGGCTGGACGAGCGTCCCTGCATCGAGGCCATCAGCCCGGACAAGGACGTGGACGGCCTCACCGCCGTCAATCAGGGCCGCGTGGCCATGAACGTGCCCGGGCTTCGTCCCTGCACGCCCGCGGGCATTCTGGCGCTGCTCGACCACTACAACATTTCCGTGAGCGGCAAGCGGGCCGTGGTCATCGGCCGCAGCAACCTTGTGGGCCGTCCGGTGTCCCTCATGCTCGGCAGCCGCGACTACAACGCCACCGTGACCATGTGCCATTCCCGCACGCCCGATCTGGCCGCCGTGTGCCGCGAGGCCGATATCATCGTGGCCGCGCTCGGCAAGCCCCGCTTCGTCACGGCCGACATGGTCAAGCCCGGAGCCGTCATCATCGACGTGGGCATCAACCGCGGCGAGGACGGCAAGCTCTGCGGCGACGTGGACTTTGAGCACGTGGCCCCGCTCGCTTCCGCCATCACGCCGGTTCCCGGCGGCATCGGCCCCATGACCATTTCTCAGCTTCTTGTGAACACCGCTCGGGCCTGGAGAAAAAAGCTTCTCGGCGCATAGCGGGAAAGCTCGCCCGGCCTGCGCAGCAACGAGAAGCGCAGGCCGCACCCCGATCTTCCGCCCGGGGAGAGCCTCACTTGCGGCTTCACGTTTTGCCCTTTCCGTCCTTGTCGGTCGGAAAGGGCTTTTTTGTGTGCGCGAGACTGGCCCGGGAGCCCTGGGCGAGGGCGGCGCCCGCACAAAGGCCGGGCGAAGGAGCGAACCTCGAAACCGGCCCCGGCTTTTTCGCCTGCCGCCGCGCTCGAGCAAAAATTTTTTGAAGTCATGGGGCGCAAGGGCGCGGGAGAGAAAAAGCAATACAGCGCGCTTTTCCCCGGACGCTGAGTGTGCTAGGGTGGCCCAAAATTGAGGACAAGGCGAAAAAAGTTTTTCGCATGATCGGGCAGTTGTTTGATATTGCAGTATATTTTTCTCTGCTTGAAAACGATTGTCAAAATTTTGCCGTTTCAGAGACGGAAAAAGGAGCGCCTATGACCGCAACGCGTAAGGAGCATGATTTTCTTGGCGATCTGGAAATTCCCGCCGATGTCTATTACGGCATCCAGACCAGCCGGGCTCTGGAGAACTTCCGCATTTCGGGCACGACCATTGCCTCCATGCCGCGCTTCATTCAGGCGTTCGGCTATGTGAAGAAGGCGGCGGCGCTGGCCAACATGGAGCTCGGCGTGCTGCCGGAATCCATCGGCCGCTACATCTGCCTCGCCTGCGACAAGGTCATTGCCGGAGAGTACAACGATCAGTTTCCCGTGGACGTGTATCAGGGCGGCGCGGGCACGTCGTGCAACATGAACGCCAACGAGGTTATCGCCAACGTCGCCCTTGAGCTCATGGGGCACAGGAAGGGCGAATATCAGTACTGCCATCCCAACAATCACGTGAACTGCTCGCAGTCCACCAACGACGTGTATCCCACGGCCATCCGTCTGGCGCTCTACACCACGCTGACGGACTTCATGGGCGACATGGCATACCTGCGTCAGGGCTTTGCGGCCAAGGCCGTGGAGTTCCGCGACGTCATGAAGATGGGCCGGACCCAGATGCAGGACGCCGTGCCCATGACGCTGGGCATGGAATTTTCCGCGTGGGCGACCACCATCGGCGAAGACATCCGCCGCATCGGCGAAGGCCGCGAGCAGATCTGCGACATCAGCATGGGCGCGACGGCCATAGGCACGGGCATCAACACGCCGGAAGGCTATGCCGCGCTGGTGACGAAGCGCCTCGCGGAAATTTCCTCGCTGCCGCTGTTCATGGCGGAAAATCTGGTGGAAGCCACGTCCGACTGCTGCGCCTACGTGCAGATTTCCGGCCTGCTCAAGCGTTTTGTGGTCAAGCTCTCCAAAATATGCAACGACCTGCGGCTGCTCTCGTCCGGGCCCTGCTGCGGTCTGAACGAAATCAATCTGCCGCCCCGTCAGCCGGGTTCCTCCATTATGCCCGGCAAGGTGAATCCGGTCATTCCCGAGGTGGTGAATCAGGTCTGTTTCGACGTCATCGGCAAGGACGTGACCATTTCCATGGCCGCGGAAGCCGGACAGCTGGAACTCAACGCCATGGAGCCCGTCATTGCCTACACACTGTTTGCCTCGCTGAAGCATCTCGGCAACGCCTGCCACATTCTGCGGGATCTGTGCGTGGACGGCATTACGGCCAACCGCGAGCACTGCGCCTCGCTCGTGCGCAACGCCATAGGCGTGGTGACGGCGCTCGCCCCCTACATCGGCTACGAACGCTCGTCGGAAATCGCGCGGGAGGCGCTGGCCTCCGGGCAGTCGGTGTACGATCTCGTGGTGCGGCACAAGTACATGACCAGCGAGGAAATCGACTACGTGCTGAGCCCTGAGCGCATGATGCAGCCCGGCGAGGACAAGGAGCTCCAGCGCAGGATTGCAAAGCGTCTGGGCTAGGCCGCCGGACGCTCCGCGGCCTTCGGACTGTGGCCGCGCGGCGGGAGCGTGCGGGCTTTCCCGCAGTGTGCCGCGCTGATTCTGCCCGGAGGTGTCCGCCCGGTCATGGCGGGCTGAGCGCGAATTGGCATGACAAACGAAGAGGCCGCCGTCCATGCGGACGGCGGCCTCTCTTTTCATCTTTGCGCGAGGGGAATTCCCCGCTCCCGCTTAGTCTTCCTTGTGTTCGCGGCGGGGACGATCGCTGCGTTCACGACGTTCGCCGCGGCGTTCGCGACGTTCGCCGTCGCCGCGTTCACTGCGTTCGCGGCGGGCGGGACGGGCGGTGTCTTCGGGCTTCCATTCGATGCCCTGCTGTTCGAGCAGCACGGCCTTGCGGCTCGCGCGGATGCGGTCGCCGTTGATTTCGATGACCTTGACCAGCATGTCTTCGCCGAGGTGGGCCACGTCTTCGGTCTTTTCCACGCGGTTGGTGTCGAGCTGGGAGATGTGCACCAGGGCTTCGAGGTTGGGCAGAATTTCCACGATGGCGCCGATTTCCAGAATGCGCTTGACCTTGGCGTTGTAGTTCTTGCCGAGTTCCGCGTGCTGGTCGTAGTAGAGCACCATTTCCTTGGCGGCCTGCATGGACTTCTGCGTGGGGGCGAAGATGGTGATGCGGCCGGAATCTTCAATATCGATGGCCGCGCCGGTGGCGCTGGTGATGGCCTTGATGTTCTTGCCGCCGGGGCCGATGATCATGCGGATGATTTCAGGATTCACGAACACTTCCTCGTGCTGGGGAGCGTAGGGAGAGAGTTCGCGCACGGCGGGCATGGCCTTGGCCATGACGTCGAGAATGTGCAGACGGGCGACGCGGGCCTGTTCCATGGCGCGGGCCATGACTTCGGTGGGCAGGCCGTTGATCTTGATGTCCATCTGGATGGCGCTGATGCCGTCGGCCGTGCCGGCGATCTTGAAGTCCATGTCGCCGAGGGCGTCTTCGTCACCGAGAATGTCGGTGAGCACGGTGTAGGTGTCGCCGTCCTTGATGAGGCCCATGGCCACGCCGGCCACGGGAGCGCTGATCGGCACGCCGGCGTCCATGAGGGAGAGGCAGCCGCCGCACACGGCGGCCATGGAGGACGAACCGTTGGATTCCACGGTGTCGGACACCACGCGGATGGTGTAGGGGAAGCTTTCGGGCGAGGGCAGAACGGCCTTGAGGGCGCGTTCGGCGAGGTGGCCGTGACCGATTTCGCGGCGGGACACGCGCACGGACTTCACTTCGCCCACGGTGAAGGGCGGGAAGTTGTAGTGCAGCATGAAGCGCTTGGTTTCGTCGCCGTTCAGGGTATCGACCTTCTGTTCGTCGGACGTGCTGCCGAGGGTGGTGACGGCAATGGTCTTGGTTTCGCCGCGGGCGAAGATGGCGGAGCCGTGGGCGCGGGGCAGCACCGACGTTTCGATTTCGATGGGACGCACGGTCTTGGTGTCGCGGTTGTCGATGCGGGTGCCTTCGTTGAGCACTCTCTGGCGCACGAGCTTCTTTTCGAGGTGTTCGAGCACTTCGCCGATGGCGGCCTGCGCCGCGGGATCGTCGGCATAGCGTTCGTCGGTGGACATGAGGGCCTTCACCTTGTCCTTGACGGCCTTGCGGGCGTCCTTTCTGAGCAGCTTGTCGGGAGTGCGCAGGGCGTCTTCCATGCCGGACTTGATGGCGAGGTCTTCCACGTAGGCGAACAGTTCGGGATCGTCCTGCTTGGGAATGAATTCGGTCTTGGCCTTGCCGGCCAGCTTCACGAGTTCTTCCTGAGCGTCGATGAGGGGCTGAATGGCCTTGTGGGCCCAGTTCAGGCCGTCGATGAGGTCCTGTTCCTTGACGAGCTTGGCTTCGCCTTCCACCATGACCACGGCGTCGCGGGAGGCGGCGAGCACGATGTCCATGTCGGAGCGCTTGAGTTCTTCGGTGGTGGGGTTCAGCACGAACTGACCGTCCACGCGGCCGAGGCGCGCGCCGGCCACGGGGCCCGCGAAGGGAATGTTGGAAATGCAGGTGGCTGCGGAAGCCGCGGTGATGCAGAGCACGTCGGGATCGTTTTCGCCGTCGGCGGAAATGACGGTGGCGAGCACCTGCACCTCATTGCCGTAGCCCTTGGGGAAGAGCGGACGGATGGGGCGGTCGATGAGGCGGGCCACGAGGGTTTCATGGTCGCTCGGGCGGCCGATTTCGCGGCGGAAGAAGTTGCCGGGAATGCGGCCGGCGGCGTACATGCGTTCGGCGTATTCCACGGTGAGGGGGAAGAAGTCCTTGGGGGTGTCGAGCTGGGCTTCACACACGGTGACGAGGGCCACGGTGCCGCCGCACTGAATCCAGATGGCGCCGTTGGCCTGACGGGCCACGCGGCCCGTTTCCAGAATGATTTCCTTGCCGCCTACGGTGGCGGACACACGAGTGCTGTTGAGCAGACCCATATGGTTACTCCTGGAAGGAGACTCCGTGAAGAAAGACGAAAATTTCGCCTCTGTTCGCGGATGCTCCTTCCTCGCGTTGAGGTTGAGGGGAAAAAGGCCCCTTTCCATGCAGGATGGGGGAGCGGAATTTCTTCCGCTCCCCCTTGTTTCCGGATCGTTTTCCGACTACTTGCGCAGACCGAGCTTTTCGATCAGGGCGCGGTAGCTCTGAATGTCGGTCTTCTTGAGGTAGTTCAGCATCTTGCGACGCTGGCCGACCAGCTTGAGCAGGCCGGTACGGGAGTGGAAGTCCTTCTTGTTGGCCTTGAAGTGGTCGGCGAGACCATTGATGCGGGCGGTGAGAAGGGCGATCTGAACTTCAGCGGAGCCGGTGTCGCCTTCGTGCTTGGCGTACTGAGCGATGACGGCCTGCTTCTGAGCGGAATCCATAGCCACAGCGGTATCCTCCTCTCTGGCTTCTGCCAGAGGTTAGTGGGTAAAAAGCCCCCGAAGCACTGCCCAGACAGGGCGATCCCTGTCCATGCGGGCTTCTGCCAGAGCCAGAGGCGAGCCATCCTGCGCCAGTATGAGGGCGCGTTCGCCGGGTTCGAAATCACCGAATTCCGGCAGATGGGGAACGGGCATGCCGTTTTTCAGATGCGCTTCCTGCATTTTTCCGACGGAAATGTTTTTCCAGCCGGGCAGGGCGGCGCTCATGGGCATGATCCATTCTGGCAGCCTTTCAGGCTCGGCAAGGATTTCGTCCAGCGTGTGGGCGACCTCCAGGCCAAACGGGTGGCTGTATTCCCGGGTCAGTTCCGTGAGCATGGCTCCGCACCCGAGTCGTATCCCCAAGCTGTGGGCCAGGGACCGTATGTAGGAGCCGGAACTGCACGTTACCCGGAATCGCACATCCGGCATGTTCACCCATTGAACAGCGGCGCGCGAAACATGTATGCTTTTCACCTTGACCGGCACTTCCTTGCCGGCGCGGGCCAGCTTGTACAGCGGCTGACCCTGGTGCTTTGCGGCGGAATAGGGCGGAACGGGCTGTTCCGTCACATCCAGCCAGGCCTCCACTTCGCGGCGGGCGGCCTTCTCAAGCGCGGAGCCCGGAGCGAGATCGTCTTCGCTCAGGGGCGTTTCGGCAACCACGGAGCCTTCGGCGTCCCAGGTGTCGGTAACGACGCCGAGGCGCAGCGTGCCGCCGTAGGTTTTCACTCCGCCTTCCAGCAGATAGCCGGAAAGTTTTGTGGCGTTGCCGAGCAGAACGAGCAGCACGCCGGTGGCCATGGGGTCGAGAGTGCCCGCATGACCGATTTTTTTCTGCCCGAGGCGCTTCACGCGGGCGATGGCCTGCGCGGAGCTGAGCCCCTTGGGCTTGTTCAGTACCAGTATGCCGTGCTGCTGTTCCATGCGAGAAGTCTATGTACCTTTAATTATCAGGATAGTCCAGCCCCGGCGAAGTGCCCGGGCAGGGAGAGCCCGGAAAATTCGCTTTTGCCGGCGCCACTGCGCGGGCGGAAACGGAATATCCCGGAATTATTGAAATATGTTTTGAAGCTCTGCCTGGAAATCTAGTTGAGCAGCGGCCTTGCCACGGGATGCTTGGCCTCCACATGATCTTCCACTTCCGTGCCCTTGGGCGGGGTGAACTGGAAGTCCTTGGCGGAGACGGGCGCGTTGGGCTTCAGGTCCTGCAGCTCGATGGTGTTGGTGTTGCCGTAGAAGTCCATGACCATGGCGCGGCGGATGAGCGAGGTGTCGGGGTCGAGCCAGATCTGGGCCTCGGTGAGTTCCGTGGTGGGATCCTTGGGGTAGAGAAGCAGATGAATGAGCTTGCCGTCTTCCGGCGACTGGGCGGCTTCCACGTCGAAATCGCGGGAAAGGGCGCTCTGGCCGGTGATCACCTGGATGAGGGAACGGGAATCTTCGGCCAGCGCGCGGGAATAGCGGTAGGCGAGTTCCTCGTCGGGCAGGTAGTTCCAGATTTCCTTGTCCGTCACCATGAGAAGTTCTGCGTGGGGCGCGGCGGTTTCCCAGCGCACGAGAAGGGGCTTCTGGAAGAGAATGACGCCGTTTCTTTTTTCCACGACGCCGCTTTCTCTCTGCAGAAGCTGCTGCGTGAAGTCGGCGCGGAAGCTCTGCATGCCGGCGTAGGCGGTCTGCATCTTGTTCACCGCGGCGGTGATGTCGGCGGCGGAAGCGCTCTGGGCGAAGAGGCCGAGGGCAAGAAAGGCACAGAAGAGGATTCGCAGCAGTCTGCTCATGATTTTTTCCTTATTCCTCCCGACGCCCGGAGGCGGGCGGCGATGCGCGCCGCAGGGGAGGTTGAAAAAGGCCCGGAAGCCCGGGCCGGAAACCAGTGTGCGGGGAGGAAACCCTCCCCGCGGAATGCTTATTCAGCGTCTTCGTCGGACTGGGTGAGTCCGTAGTTGTCGGCGAGAATGGGGCCGAAGAAGAAGCTGACGTCGCCGAGTTCCTCTTCGATGCGGAGGAGCTGGTTGTACTTGGCGATGCGGTCGGAACGGCTGGCGGAGCCGGTCTTGATCTGGCCGGAGTTGGTGCCCACGGCGAGGTCGGCGATGAAGGTGTCTTCGGTTTCGCCGGAACGGTGGGACACGATGGTGGCGTAGCCGGCGTTCTTGGCGATTTCGATGGTGTCGAGGGTTTCGGTGAGGGTGCCGATCTGGTTCACCTTGATGAGCACGGCGTTGGCGAGGCCGTCTTCGATGCCTTCGGCAAGGATGTCGGGGTTGGTGACGAAGAGGTCGTCGCCAACGAGCTGGATGTGATCGCCGAGGCGGTCGGTGAGCAGCTTCCAGCCTTCGCGGTCGTCTTCGGCCATGCCGTCTTCAATGGAGATGAGCGGATAGCGCTTGGTGAAGTCTTCGAGCCAGTCCACCATCTGTTCGCTGGTGAGTTCGAGGCCTTCGCCGGCGATGACGTACTTGCCGTCCTTGTAGAATTCGGAGGAGGCGGCGTCGATGCCGAGGGCGACTTCCGCGCCGGGGATGTAGCCGGCGGCTTCAATGGCCTTGATGAGGTAGCTGAAGGCTTCGTCGTGGCTCTTGAGGTTGGGAGCGAAGCCGCCTTCGTCGCCCACGGAGGTCACGTGGCCGTCCTTGGCGAGGATGCCCTTGAGGGTGTGGAACACTTCGGCGCCGATGCGCAGGGCGTCGGCAAAGGTCTTGGCGCCCACGGGCATGATCATGAATTCCTGGATGTCCAGATTGTTGGGAGCATGCGCGCCGCCGTTGATGACGTTCATCATGGGGGAGGGCATGATCTTGGCGTTCACGCCGCCGAGGTACTGATACAGGGGCAGGCCGAGGTATTCGGCGGCGGCGCGGGCCGTGGCGAGCGACACGCCGAGCATGGCGTTGGCGCCGAGGCGGGACTTGTTTTCGGTGCCGTCGAGGTCGATGAGGGTGTTGTCCACCTGCACCTGACGCAGGGCGTCGAGGCCGATCACGGCTTCGGCGATTTCGCCGTTCACATGTTCTACGGCGCGGGTCACGCCCTTGCCCTTGTAGCGGCCCTTGTCGCCGTCGCGCAGTTCGAGGGCTTCGCGGCTGCCGGTGGAGGCGCCGGAAGGAACGGCGGCGCGGCCGACGTGGCCGGATTCGAGACCGACTTCCACTTCAACAGTGGGATTGCCGCGGGAATCGAGAATCTCGCGGGCCCATACGGAAGTGATGGTGCTGTTGTTCATGGCGGGAACTCCTTGGAATATGCCGGACTCAGTCCGGGTAAGAGAACAGAATGCTATGCCGTGGCGGTCTTCCGGTTCCAGAGGAGCCGGAGCCCTTCAAGAATAAGATCGGGTCTGACGATGTCAAAGGCCCGGCAGATTCTGGAAAGGTCGTGGGCCGCGCCGCCCGTGCCCACAACGAGCGTGGGGCCGGGAAGCTGGGTTTTGAGTCGTTCGCACAGGCCTTCGGTCATGGCGGCGAAGCCGAACAGAAAGCCGTGGTTCATGCTGGTGATGGTGTTGCGCCCGATGCGGACGTGATCTTCCGTCATTTCCAGCGAGATGCGCGGCAGCTTGGCCGTGTTGGCGGCAAGCGCGTTGCGCGAGGAAAAAAGTCCGGGGCAGATGAGGCCGCCCAGATAGGCGTTGCCGGACACGCAGTCGAAGGTGGTGGCGGTGCCGAAGTCCACGGAAATGATGGACGGCGCATCGGGAAACAGTTTTCTGGCGGCAAAGGCGGCCAGAAGACGATCCGCGCCCACTTCCTGCGGCTGTTCGTAGCCGTTGACGAGGTCTATTTCAAAGTCGCCGGGGAAGGACAGCGGCGTTTTGCCGAGGTATTTCTGCAGGGCCTCGTGAAGCAGGGTGCTCACGTCGGGCACCACGGAGCAGACAAGGCAGGCCGTGATGTCTTCGGGCTTCAGGCGGCGCAGGGAAAGAAGCTGGAGCAGCGAGAGTCCCAGGCTGTCCGCCGTGTGCGAAGCTCTGGTGGGCAGCGAGTAGGCGGCCTCCAGGGCGTCGGGGCGGGCGAAGACTATCTTGATGCAGGTATTGCCTATGTCGGCAAGAAGGAGATGTTCAGACATGCGTGAACCACCCGGAAAAAGAAAAGACAAGAGAGTTTATCCTTTCTTTGCAGCGTTCGCAATGGGTAAAAGGTCCGGTTTCCGGGGCGGGAACGGTGTCAGGATTTCTTGTCGCTCTTTCGGGAGAGCGGATGCGCGGCGTCGTAGATGCGCGTGAGGGCCTCCATGTTGAGGTGCGTGTAGCGCTGCGTGGTGGAAATGCGGCTGTGACCGAGCAGTTCCTGCACGGCGCGCAGATCGGCCCCGCCTTCCAGCAGGTGCGTGGCAAAGGAGTGCCGCAGATCGTGGGGGGAGAGGTGCTGCGGAATGCCCGCCTCTTCGGCCCGTTCCTCCAGAATGCGCGCGGCCTGACGGCGATCCAGCCTTTTGCCGCGCCGACCGAGAAAGGCGGCCCGTTCGCCGTGCGCGGGAGGCACGCGGTCGCGCACGGAAAGCCAGCGGGAAAGCGCGTCTTTGCTGGCGTCGCTGAGCGGCACGATGCGTTCCTTGCTGCCCTTGCCCATGACCTGCACGTGACCGCTTTCGGGGCGTATGTCGTTCACGTTGAGGCCGAGCGCCTCGGAAATGCGCAGGCCCGAGCCGTAGAGCAGCTCAAGAAGCGCCTTGTCGCGCAGGAGAAACACATCGTCGGCGGATATGTCGCCCGGGTGGGCGGCAACGGCTTCGGCGGGTTTTTCGTCCAGCAGGCTGAACACCTGATCCACGTTGAGCATGGCGGGATGCCGCTGATCCTGCTTGGGATTGCGCACCCCGGAGCAGGGATCGGCCTCAATCTTGTGCAGGCGCAGAAGATGCCGGAACAGTGAACGCAGGGCGGAGAGCTTGCGCGCCATGGACGAGCGCGCCATGCCCTGCCGGAACAGCGAGGCGGAAAAGCCCTGCACCATCTGCCGCGTGATTTCGGAAGGCCGCTCCAGCGAAGCGCCCATGCCGCGCAGGTAGGTTTCAAATTCCAGAATGTCCACGGCGTAGGCCGCCACCGTGGCTTCGGACGCGCCTTTCTGAAACTCCATCCAGGCGAGAAAGGTGGCGGCGGGCACGGGCAGGTCGGCGGTGATTTCGGCAAGGCGGCTCATGCTCTGGCCTCGTAGCGGGAATCGGAAAGACGCCTCGCGAGCTTCTTCACTTCCAGAATCATGAGCACGGCGCTCACGGAAGCGCTGTTCCAGGAGCCGCTTTGCGCCTGCGCGGCGTAGAGAAGCTCATCCTGGGAAAGGGGGCCGTTCTGCAGAAGGGCGAGAATGGTTTCCTCTTCCTCGGTGAGGGGCGCGGTGGCGTAAGCGGGCTTTTTCTCGGGCGCTTTGCGGGCCGGGCGCTGTTCTTTTCGCTCGGGAGCGGCCGTTTCGGTGCGGGAAGAGGCGCGATCGGCTCTCGAGGGCGTCGAAGGCTCGCTCTTTTCGGAGAACGCGGGCAAAGCGGCGGTCTGCGGGCGCGGCTCTTCTTTCGGGCGGGGGGAAGTGTCGGTTGCGGGGGATCGGGGGCTCTCCGGCTGCGCGGGCGAGGCGTCTTCAATTTCTTCAATTTCTTCCGGCGCGTCGTGCTTTGCCGGGGCAGGAGAAGTTTTTTCTGCGGGCCTGCCGCGTGTCGGCGCTGCCGGGGAATGCTTCAGCGAATCCTGAAGATGCGGCAGCAGATCGGCCAGAATGTCCGCCGCGCCGGATACGGGCCGCGCGCCATCCAGAAGCAGTTTTTTCGTGCCTTCGCGGCAGGGGGCGCGCAGGGCGTTCGGCGAGGGCGCATAGACGCTTCTGCCCTGTTCCGCGGCCAGACGCGCCGTGATGAGACTGCCGCTGCGCGCGCGGCTGGCCTCCGCCACCAGCACGCCGAGGCAGAGGCCGCTGATGAGGCGGTTGCGCACGGGAAAAGCGCCGGGGCCGGGCACCCAGCCCGGCGGCATTTCGCTTGCCGCAAGCCCGTGTTCGACCACATCGAGGTAGAGGTCGCGGTGGCCGGAGGGGAAGGGCAGATCCACGCCTCCGGGCAGCACGGCGATGGTGCGGCCCGGGCCGCCGAGTGCCGCGTGATGGGCGTAGCCGTCCACGCCGTAGGCCAGGCCGGAAACCACGGTCACGCCCGCGGCGGAAAGCTCTTCGGCAACGGCCGCCGTAAAGTCGATGGCTGCGGAAGAAGCGTCGCGGGAGCCCACGATGGCCACGCACGGCGCGCGCAGAAGCGAGGCGTCGCCTGCGGCGTAGAGCAGGGCGGGCGCGTCGGGCAGTTCCCGCAGCAGCGGCGGATAGCGCTTGTCCGTCCACAGGATGATGGAGGCGTGAAGCGTGTGGGCGGCGTCCCATTCCGGACGGGCCGCGGCTCTCCAGGCGTTGTTCAGGTATCCTTCGGCCTTCTGGGCGGGCACGCCCGCTTCCGGCCATGCGGGAACGTTGGTGACGGCCTCGTAGGCGGAGCCGAAATGCTTGAGCAGAAGACACGCTCCGCGCACGCCGAGCCCGGCGGTGTGGCGCAGGGCCAGCGCCGCCCAGTATTCGCGGCGTCCGTCGTCGTCCAGAGCGGCGAGGCCCGTCTGCTGCGGAAGAGATGCGTTCATGTCAGGCCGCTCTCCCTTCGGTGTGGAAGAGTACCGCCGCCTTGGCGAGCGCTTCCTGCGTGGCGAGAAGGTACACGATGTCGCCGGCGAGAAGCTGCGTCTGGGCGTTGGGATTGTTGTTGATCGTATCGCCGCGCCGCACGCCTGCGGCCGTCACGCCGTGTTCCTTGCGCAGCGCTGCCTGCGCAATGGTCTTGCCTGCAAGGGGGGAGCCTTCTTCCACGGCGTAGGCCACGAGCTGCAGATCGGGCAGGCTGTCCATGATGGAGCCGCCCATGCCGAGCCTGCGCTGCATGCCGTAGTTTTCGCGGCGGATGGCGGACACGTACTGATCGATGGTCTGGCGCGGCACGAGGTAGTGGTTGAGCACGCGGGCGAACACTTCCAGCGAGGTTTCAAACTCTTCGGGAATCACTTCGTTGGCGCCCACTTCCTTGTAGGAGTCCAGATTGCCGAGGAAGCGCGTGCGCACGATGATGTGCAGCGAGGGATTCATGGCGCGGGCGTTGGCGATGATGGCGCGGCTGCCCGCCGGATCGGACGTGAGAATGGCGAGCGCCCTGGCCGTGGACGCGCCGAGATGTTCCAGCACCAGCGGGAAGGAGGCGTCGCCGTGCCGGATGGGTTCGGTGGCGCGGTATTTTTCCACGGTGTCGGGATTCATTTCCGAAATGATGTAGGGAATGCCGCAGCTTTTTGCGCCGTGGGCCATGATCTGCCCGCCGATGCCGAAGCCGATGATGATGAGGTGATCCTTGAGCTGCCGGCCGTCGCGGATGATGCCGTGGGCGTTGTCTTCGGCGTCGTGTTCGTCGGAGTCGTCGGTGGCGGCTTCGGCGGTCTGCATGTTGGGCCGTTTCAGGATTCTGCCGGTGACCCTGGGAGCCGCGCCGATGAGCAGGGGGGTGAGCACCATGGTCAGAATGCTGGAGGCGAGGAAGATCTGATAGGCGTCGTTGCTGATGAGTTCGAGGCCGAGGGCGGACTTGGCGAGCACGAAGGAGAATTCACCCACCTGGGCGAGGCTGAAGGCCGTAAGCAGGGCCGTGCGCATGGAGTACCTAAGCACGCGCACCGCGGGCACGACCATGAGGATTTTCGCCAGAATGATGGCCGCGGCGCACAGGGAGATGACGGGCAGATGCGTGAGGAAGAATTTGACGTCGAGCAGCATGCCCACGGAAATGAAGAAGATGCTGGAGAACACTTCCTTGAAGGGCATGATGCTCTCAAGCGTGTTGAGGCTGTATTCCGACTCGGCCATCATGAGGCCGGCGAGGAACGCGCCGAGGGCGAGCGAGAGGCCGAGCCACGAGGTGATGAGCGCCACGGCGAGGCACAGGCCGAGGGTGGTCATGAGCATGAGCTCGCGGCTGCGGGTGCTCACCACGCTGAACATGAGCCGGTGGAGCAGGTATTTGCCGAAAAGGAGAATGCCGCCGATGACGAGCACGCCCTTGCCCACGGCGAAGATCATGGAATTGGTGTCGAGTTCGAGGCCGCCCGCCAGCAGCGGGAAGATGAGCACCATGGGCACGATGGCGAGATCCTGAAAAATGAGCACGGCGAGGCAGACCTGCCCCTGCGGGGATTCGGTGAGCGCCTTCTGCTGGAGAATGCTCAGCACGATGGCCGTGGACGAGAGCGTGACCATGCAGCCGTACACGATGCCGAGCCGCGGCCCGCTCCACCAGAACGTGAGCAGGAACACGAAGGCCATGGTGAGCAGCACCTGGGAGGAGCCGCCCAGAAAGAGCGGCTTCTTGAGCCGCACGAGTTCCTTGCCGGAGAGCTCCATGCCGATGGAGAACATGAGGAAGGCCACGCCCACGTCGGCCATGGTGTCCACGGCTTCTGGGCTGGGAATGAGTCCGAGGGCGGAAGGACCGCACAGCACGCCGGTGAGCAGAAAGCCCACGATGGACGGCAGGCGGAAGCGCAGACAGACAAGAACGACGATGATGGAGAGGATAAAAAGAACGACGATTTCGCGAAGAATCATGTCTTCCATGGGGCAGTCTCGCAGGAAGGGATATGGAGAGGTGAACCATGTGTTCACAAGCCTGTTATTCTGTCATGTTTTCCGGCCGCATGCAACGGAACGGAGAACGGATGCCGGGGGGCGGAACGCTGCTCGGAGAGTTTGTTCGGAGGGTGGGGCGAGGCTCGTCAGGGGTTGGGAGTCGTTCGGAAGGACGTGCGGAAAACGGCCCGGAAAGATGCCCGGAATGCGCCCTGCGGGTCGGGGTAAAAGCAGGCTCGGAATGCGGCCGGACGTTTGCCCGGAGTTGCGGCCCGGCGTCGAACCGAAAACGAACCGAAGTCGCCCCGGAGGGCGGCCCGAAAGAGGCGGGGAGGGGCCGGGCGAAGAGTCCGGGCGAGCCTTCGAAAGCGCGGAGGCGGCGCGGCGATTTTTCCTGATTTTTTCTTTGGCGCCGTTGCGGGGCGCGGGCGCGGCGCGGGGGGAATTCTTTGACAATGGGGAGAAAAGGTCCTATCCTCATTCGTTATTTCTACTTTGCTGGAGTCCGTTCATGGCACAGATTCAGGCTATCAAGGGCTTTGCCGACCAGTTTCCGGCGCAGAGCCGTCTTTTTGAGATGATGGAAGCCACTGCCCGCGAGGTGTTTCCCCGCTACGGTTTTGGCGAACTTCGCACTCCGCTCATGGAATACACCGACCTTTTCTGCCGCGGCATCGGCACGGAAACCGACGTGGTGCAGAAGGAGATGTACTGCATTCCCGACAGCAAGGGCCGTTCCATGTCCCTGCGTCCCGAAGCCACGGCCGGCGTCATGCGCGCCTACATTGAAAGCGGCGTCTATGCCCGCGAGGCCGTGAGCAGATTTTTCACCATCGGCCCCATGTTCCGGCATGAACGTCCCCAGAAGGGCCGCATGCGTCAGTTCCATCAGATCAACTGCGAGTGCCTCGGTCCGAAGGAACCCGAGGCCGATGCGGAAATCATCTGCATGATGATGGAGTTTCTCGGCAGACTCGGTCTGAAGAACCTTACCCTGCAGATCAACTCTCTGGGCTGCTCGAGCTGCCGTCCGAAGTATCGCCAGAAGCTTCACGACTGGCTGGCTTCTCTCGATCAGTCGAAGCTCTGCGAAGACTGCCGCCGCCGCATGGAAACCAATCCGCTGCGCGTGCTGGACTGCAAGGTGCCCGACTGCAAGGAACTCACGGCCGACGCGCCCGTGATTCTGGAAAACGAATGCCCCGACTGCCGCGCCCACTTCGAGGCCGTGCTGCGCCATCTCGACGCGGAAAAGGTGCCCTATCAGATCAATCACCGTCTGGTGCGCGGCCTTGACTACTACACCCGCACCACCTGGGAAGTGGTTTCCAACGAAATCGGTTCTCAGGGCTCCGTGGCCGGCGGCGGCCGTTACGACGGTCTTGTGGAACAGCTCGGCGGACCCGCCGTGCCCGGCATAGGCTTCGCCTGCGGCATGGAGCGCCTCGCGCTTCTGCTCGAAGGCCGCGAAATGCCCGAAGTGCGTCCCGACTTCTACGTGGCCGTGCTCGACGATTCCTGCCGCGACGCTGCGTTCGCCCTGGCCCAGAACCTGCGCCGCGAAGGCTTTTCCGGCACCATGGGCTACGAGAGCCGCAGCATGAAGGCCACCATGCGTCAGGCCGGAAAATCCGGCGCGCGCTTCACGCTCATCATGGGAACCAACGAGCTGGCTTCCGGCAGCGTCATCATTAAAAACATGGAATCTGGCGAGCAGCACGAGGTCTCCTGCGCCGACGCGGCCGCCAGCCTGAACGCCGAACAATAAAGAGGAATGGTCATGAGCCAGTTTGAAGACAACGAAAAAAACGTCGTGGATGTTCAGAAGGAACACGCCCGATACATCAAACCGCTGGGTGACTGGCAGCGCACCCATCACTGCAACGACCTGACCATTGCCGACAACGGTAAGACCGTGTGCCTCATGGGCTGGGTGCAGTATCGCCGCGACCACGGCGGCCTCATCTTCGTGGACCTGCGCGATCGCGACGGCCTCACGCAGGTGGTGTTCAGCCCCGAAGTCGCTCCTGAAGCGCATCGCGACGCCCACATTCTGCGCAGCGAATACGTCATCGCCATCAAGGGCCGCGTGCGTCCCCGCCCCGAAGGCATGACCAACCCCAACCTGCACACCGGCGAAATCGAAGTGGTGGTGCTGGAATGGAAGCTGCTCAACACGGCCAAGACCCCGCCCTTCCAGGTGGAGGACCGCACCGACTGCTCCGAGTCCGTGCGTCTGCAGTACCGCTACCTCGACCTGCGCCGTCCCGTCATGGCGCACAACCTTCGCGTGCGTCACAACATCGTGAAGGCCTGCCGCAACTATCTGAACGACCTCGACTTCCTTGAAGTCGAAACGCCGTACCTCACCAAGTCCACCCCCGAAGGCGCGCGCGACTTCCTCGTGCCCAGCCGTCTTTCTCCTGGCGAATTCTACGCGCTGCCCCAGTCGCCTCAGCAGTTCAAGCAGATGCTCATGATGAGCGGCGTGGACCGCTATTATCAGGTGGCCCGCTGCTTCCGCGACGAAGACCTGCGCGCCGACCGTCAGCCCGAGTTCACCCAGGTGGACATCGAAATGAGCTTCGTGAACGAAGATCAGGTCATGGCCATGGCCGAAGGTCTCATCGCCCGCGTGTTCAAGGAAGCCATCGGCGTGGACATCGAGCTGCCCCTCAAGCGCATGCCCTACGACGAGGCCATGCGCGACTACGGCTCCGACAAGCCCGACACCCGCTTTGATCTCAAGCTCAAGGACGTGACCGACATCGTTCACGGTTCCGCCTTCAAGCTCTTTGCCGGCGCCAAGCTGGTGAAGGCCCTGCGCGTGCCCGGCGGCGCCACCATGACCCGCAAGGAAATCGACGAACTCACCGATTTCGTGAAGGGCTTCGGCGCTCAGGGCCTGGCCTGGATCAAGATTCATGAAAACGAATGGCAGTCGCCCATCGCCAAGTTCCTTTCCGACAAGGAAAGGGCGGGCATTGCGGAAGTGTGCGGCCTCGAAGTGGGCGACATCGTGTTCTTCCAGGCCGGCGAACCCGGTCTCGTGAACAACGCCCTCGGCAGTTTGCGCGTGAAGCTCGGCAACAAGCTCGGCCTCATTCCCGAAAACACCTGGAACCTGCTCTGGGTGACCGACTTCCCGCTCTTTGAATACAGCGAGGAAGAACATCGCTGGGTGGCCTGCCATCATCCCTTCACCGCCGCGCAGGATGAAAGCTACGACATCATGCTTACCGATCCCGCCCGCGCCAAGGCCCGCGCCTACGACATGGTGCTGAACGGCAACGAAATCGGCGGCGGCTCCATCCGTATTCACAACCCCGCCGACCAGACCCGCATGTTCGAGGGCCTCGGCTTCACCGAAGAGTCCGCCAAGGCTCAGTTCGGCTACTTCATTCAGGCTCTGGACTACGGCACCCCGCCCCACGGCGGCATCGCCTTCGGTCTCGACCGCGTGGCCATGCTGCTTACGGGCGCTTCGTCCATCCGTGACGTCATTGCGTTCCCCAAGAATCAGAAGGCCGCCTGCCTGCTTACCGAAGCTCCGTCCCCCGTGGACAACAAGCAGTTGCGTGAACTGGGCATTCGACTGCGTGAAAAGACGGCCCCCGCTCCCAGCAATTCCGCGGAGTAAAACATGCTTCGTCCCGTTCTTCAGTATCCCGATCCCACGCTCGCCAAGATCAGTGAACCTGTGGCCGAGATCAACGACGACATCCGCGCCCTTGCGCAGGATCTGCTCGACACCCTCACCACCGTGGGCGGCGTGGGCATTGCCGCGCCGCAGATCGGCGTGCTCAAGCGCGTGGTGGTCATCGACGTGTCGCAGGAAAAGAACGATCCCGACCTGCCTCAGGATTTCCGGGTGTTCGTCAATCCCGTGGTCACGGTGCTTGATCCCAAAGGCCATGAGGAAAACGAAGGCTGCCTTTCCGTGCCCGATCTGCGCGCCAAGGTGAAGCGTCCCCGCCGCGTGGCCCTCGACGCCCTTGATCTGGACGGCAAGCCCGTTCACATCGAAGGCGAAGGCTATTACGGCGCCTGCATGCAGCATGAAACCGATCATCTCGACGGCAAGCTGTTCATCGATTACCTGAGCTATCTCAAGCGCTCTCTGTACGACAAGAAAATACGGAAGGGCAGAAGATAGCCGCGCCGGGCCTGCGCCCGCCGTCTGTTCAGCATTCGGGCCCGGACGAAAGTCCGGGCCTTTTTCTTTTTCGGGCCCATCCCGGCTGGACGGAAAAACTGATAGACCGTACAGTGTGACCACGCTGACGTCGGGCTCTTGCCGAACTTGCCCGCGCAGCGACAACATTTTTAAATGCACGAAGGCGCGCGAGCCCCTTTGTTGTCCGTCATGGAGCTGACATGTCGAAACTGCGCATCGTATTCATGGGCACGCCGGATTTTGCGGCGGTGATTCTCAAGGCCGTGGCCGCGTGGGAAGGCGGCGAAGTGGTGGCCGTCTATACCCAGCCGGATCGTCCCGCCGGGCGGGGCAAGAAGCTGAAGGCCTCCGCCGCCAAGGAACTGGCGCTTCAGCTCGGCCTGCCCGTGTATCAGCCGCGCAACTTCCGCGACGACGCCGACGTGCAGGCCCTTGCCGATCTCAGGCCCGACGTGCTCGTGGTGGCGGCCTACGGCCTGCTTTTGCCGCAGCGCGTGCTCGATATTCCCACGCTCGGGCCGTACAACGTTCACGGCTCTCTGCTTCCTCAGTACCGCGGGGCCGCGCCCATTCAGCGCGCCGTCATGAACGGCGACGCCATTTCCGGCGTGACCATCATGAAAATGGAAGCCGGGCTCGACTCCGGCCCCATGCTTCTGCAGCAGGCGGTGAGCATTGAGCCGGACGACACGGCAGGCACGCTGTTCGACACGCTGGCCGAACACGGGGCGAAGCTCATGGTCGGCGCGCTCGGCATGATCGCCGAGGGCAGAGCGGCCTTTGTTCCGCAGAATGAGGAACTCGTGACCCATGCGGCCAAGATTTCCGCGGCCGAGGAATATATCGACTGGTCGAAGGACGCGAAGAGCATTCACAACATCATCCGCGGCCTCACGCCCGCGCCCGGAGCCAAAACCGTGCTCCGCATGGAAGGCCGCGAGCCGGTGATGCTCCGCATCGAGCCGGGCGAACCCGTGGAAAGCTCGCAGAACGCCGCGCCCGGCACGCTTATGGGCATGGACGGCGACGCGCTTCTCGTCGCCTGCGGCTCCGGTTCCTACCGCATCACGCGCCTGCGTCCGGCGGGCAAGTCCACCATGAGCGCCGCAGATTTCCGCAACGGGCGTCTGCGCGGCCTTGCCGAACCGTACGGCATGCTGGGCGGCAAGGAATAGGCGCCGTTTTTGTCCCTCCGCTCAGGCAAAACGCCGACGCGGCCGAAGGGCGGGGCTCTCTTGCCCGCTCTTTTGTGGGCGACGTCGATGCCGCTTACCGCGTGTTGACGAAACGGAGAGCCGGGCCGCCTTTTCTGCGTTCCATCACGGCAAAAAAATCGAAAAACGCGCCAGGAGCTTTTCTCCGGCGCGAAAACGCCGCACGACAAGTCCATGATCGAAAAAACAAAAAAAACGTCTCAAAATCCGTCGGTTTCCGCAGCCCGGAAGGGCGCGCTGGAACTTCTGCATCAGCTCTTCCGTCATCCCGAGGACGGAACGCCGCTGCCCGTCATGCTTTCCCGGTACGGAACCTCCGCCTCGCTCGACGGGCGTGACGCCGCGCTGCTTTCCGAGCTGGTCTATGGCGTGCTGCGTCGTCATGCCGCGCTGGATGCGGCGCTGGCCGGATTTTTGAAAAAGCCGGATGCGCTTTCGTTTCAGGTGCGCATGCTGCTTCGGCTCGGAGCGTACGAGATTCTGTTCATGGACGGCATTCCGGCCCGGGCCACGGTGAACGAGCTGGTCAATCTGGCGCGGCGTCGTTTCGGTCAGGGGCTGGGAGGTCTGGTCAACGGTGTGCTGCGCGCCGTGGATCGCGCGTCGGAGGAGCTTCGAGGTGCGATTCGCGGGAGGGAAGAGGCGCTTTCCCGCGAGGAGCTGGATGCGGAAGGCGCGGCAACGGCGACGTCGCTGCCGCAGTGGCTTGTCGACATGTGGGCGTCGCAGTACGGAGAGAAGGAAGCGTGCCGCCTTGCAGAAAACACGCTTGCGCATCCTTCGCCGTGCTGGCGGGCGAACCTTTCCCGGGCGTGGGGCGAAATGCTGGTGCAGCACTGGCTGGAAAAGGGCTTCACGCCGGTGGGGCAGGGCGGCTTTTCCGTCGAGGGCCTGGACAGAAACCGACCGGACGCGGCAAAGCAGCAGACGCTTCTGGAGACCTTTGAAAAGCAGGGCAATCTGACGCGGCAGGGCGCGTCCTCCCAGCTTGTGGCCGAATACGTGGCAGACTGGATTCTTGCCGATGAGAGGCTCGCCAAAGCGCCGCTCTGGGACGCCTGCTGCGGGCGTGGCGGAAAAACCACGGCCCTGCTGGAAAAGGGCGTGCATGTGGCGCTCGCCGGCGAACCGGCGTCGTTCCGCCTTGAGGAGCTCAAGGCCGCGCTGCTTCGCCTCGGGCTGCCGTGGCCGCAGCTGCAATGCGCGGCCGCACAGCAGATAAATGAATCTTTCCCATTGATATTATTGGATGTTCCGTGCAGCGGCACGGGGACGATAGCCAGAAACGCCGAGCTTCGCCTGCGCCTTTCTCCGGAGCGTCTTGCCGAAGCCGTGCGCACGCAGGCCGACATTCTCCGCCATGCTTGGGAACATCTTCTTCCCGGAGGTGCGCTGTTTTACGTGACCTGCGCCTTGAATCGCGAGGAAAACGAAGCGCAGATCGCCCGTTTCGTGGAACTTCGCAGCGGGGATTGCCGTCTTGTGGAGCAGCGGAGCTTTCTTCCTCTGTTTCCGGGGCAGGACGCCCTGTTCCTGGCCATACTCCGAAAGGTCAGCTGAGCGGACGCGTTCGCGCGCCGTTCTCTTCCCTTGCCATTTTTCAGGCCGCGGTGTGCTCCGCGGCCTTTTTTTTAATATCGAAGGGCGCACCGAAAAGGCGCGCCCTCAAGCACGGGATCATGGGGAAAGGATGCCCCCATGCGGGGCGCAGGGCAAAGCCCTGCACCGTTCTGTCCCATCCTTTTTTATTTCTCTTCATTCAGCCCGAGAAGGCTGAGGATGCGGGTCAGTTCTTCGGGGCTGGCGTAGGGAATCTGGATGCGTCCCTGCTGTTCGTTGCCGCTGATGGTGGCTTTGGTGCCGCTGCTTTGCCGCAGGAGGCTTTGCAGATTCTTGATGATCTGCGGTTTCGGGGCGCGGGCGGGGCGGGGCGTCTGCGTCTGGTTTCCGGGCGCGAGCTTTTCCGGCAGCGCGCCGGTGCGTTTGCAGACGTCGGCGGCGGATTCCGTTTCGCGCACGGACAAGTGATGCTGGAGCACGGCGGCGTGAAGGGCTTCGCGCAGTTTGGCGTCGCTTACGGAGAGCAGGGCGCGGGCGTGCCCGGCGCTGATGTCGCCTTTGGCGAGGGAGTCCTGCATGGAGGGGGAGAGCTGGAGCAGGCGCAGGGCGTTGGCCACGGCCGAGCGGCTTTTGCCGAGCTGTTCCGCCAGTTCTTCCTGACTCAGGCCGTGCGCTTCGCGCAACGCCTGCAGGGCTTCGGCTTCTTCCATGGGGTTGAGGTCTTCCCTCTGCAGGTTTTCCACGAGGGCCACGGTCATGGCTTCCTTGTCGGTGTACTCCGTGACGATGACGGGCACTTCCGTGAGACCGGCCATGCGGGCTGCACGCCAGCGGCGTTCACCGGCCACGATTTCGTAGCGCTGCGGCATGCCGGGCAGCAGGCGCACCAGAAGCGGCTGAATGACGCCCTGATTTCTGATGGACGCCGCCAGTTCTCCGAGGGCGTTGTTGTCGAAGTGTTTGCGGGGCTGATTCTTGCCGGGCACAAGCTGCGTGAGCGCCAGCTTTCTGGGCTCTTCGCTGCTGTTTTCCATGGCGGAGCTGAGCAGGGAGCTGAGTCCGCGACCGAGTCCGCGTTCGGGTATATTCATGGCGTCTCCGTTCATCGCAGCCTGTTCAGGGATTGAGAGGGCTGCGGCGGGAAAAATGTTTTGTGTTCAGAGTGGCGGCGGAAGGCGAAACCTTCCGGGCAAAGGGGCGAGGGACAGGCGTTGCTGATTCGCCGTGCCGCGCGTTGCTTGCAGACCGCGGCGACGGAGCGCCTGCGTCAGGGCAGGGCCGTTTTATGCACGACTTCGCGCGCCAGTTCGAGATAGGCTTCCGCGCCCTTGGATTTGATGTCGTAGTGCAGAATGGACTTGCCGTGGCTGGGGGCTTCGGACAGGCGCACGTTGCGGGGAATGACGGTTTTGAACATGTGCTTGGGGAAGCAGCGTTCGGCTTCCGCCTTGACCTGACGGGCGAGCTTGTTGCGGGAATCGTACATGGTGAGCAGAACGCCGAGGATCTTGAGTTCCTTGTTGAGGCGTTTGCGCACCTGTTCATAGGTGTGCAGCAGCTTGACGATGCCTTCCAGCGCGAAGAATTCGCATTGCAGCGGAATGAGAATTTCGTGCGCGGCGCACAGGGTGTTGATGGTGATGAGCCCGAGGGAGGGCGGGCAGTCGATGATGATGTAGTCGTAGTTGTCGGCCACCTGACCGAGCAGATCGGCGAGATAGAATTCCCGGGCCATTTTATCGACGAGTTCTATTTCAATGCCGACGAGGTCGGTGGACGAAGGCAGCAGGGAGAGATAGGGCGTGGCCGTGGGGAGCAGGGTTTCTTCCAGCGTGGAGGTGCCGCAGAGGGCCGTGTAGAGGTTGCGCGGAAGATTCTGCTGGTCGAAGCCAAGCGAGCTGGTGGAGTTTGCCTGCGGATCGCAATCCACCAGCAGGACACGATTTTCCATGATAGCCAGAGAGGCGGAAAGGTTGACAGACGTGGTGGTTTTGCCCACGCCGCCTTTCTGGTTGGCGACAGCAATGATTCTGGCCAAAATTCAAGCTCCTTTCCCGATTTCTTTTTTACATAAACGCAGGCATGGGGAAAAGCAAGGAGTGTTTCACGTGAAACACAGGTGCGGCGATGTTTCACGTGAAACATCGCAAGGGTGGGCCTCCCTGCGGGGTGGGGAGCTGAAAGAGAGGCGCTTTAGAGCTGAAATTATTTATTTTCTTGTTTGCTGCCATTTTTTGTTTGCCGCGAAAGGTTCTGTACTCTGGAGGCGATGCGGCCGGGAAATGGGGCGTGCTGCCGCCACGGCCCAGAAGGCCGAAGCCTGCGGGCTCGTTGGACACTGGGGGATGTTTCCCGCCCCGGAGGCCGAGGTCATGCAGAAGCGGTGCTGCCCGGACGCCGCCTCGGGGAAGGCAGACCAGAAACCGACGCCATGCGGATGCTGCGGCAGGCTCGCGGTCAAGCTCTCGGGGAATGCCCGACGCTCGCTGCCCGAATCGGAGCAGGCGGCCCGGCTCGGCAGAAGCGCTCGTCATCCGCCCGACGGCGGACTTTGGCTGCGGCGGCGCCCGGAACAGGCGCGGCCCGATGCAGTCCGACGCAGCCCGAAAAAAGGCGGACATCCTGCGATGTCCGCCTTGAACGTTCACCCTGAAAAAGTCGGGCGAAGGGCGTATCGTCCTGCCTGTGCCGGATGACGTTGCCCCGGCATCAGTGCCCCGTGATGTTGTACTTTTTCAGCTTGTACTGCATGAGGCTGCGGGAAATGCCGAGCAGCTCGGCGGCATGGGCCTGCACGAAGTCGGCGCGCACGAGCGCGCGCTTGATGAGCGCCGCCTCAATCTTGTCCAGCGTGTCGGCCAGGTTGAGCTCCACGGGCAGCAGGTCCACGGCGCTCTTGAACTGCGATTCCTCGCCGCGGATTTCCGGCGGCAGGTCGTCCACGCCGATGACCGGGCCGGGCACCATGACCATGCAGCCTTCCAGCACGTTCTGAAGCTGCCGGATGTTGCCGGGCCAGTCGTAGCCGGTGAGATAGTTCTGCGCTTCGGGGCTGAAGCTCTTGGTGGGAATGCCGTTGTCTTCGGCAATCTTTTCCGTGAAGTGGGCGATGAGCAGCGGAATGTCCTCCCGGCGCTCGCGCAGCGGCGGAATGTGAATCTGCACCACGTTGAGCCGGTAGAACAGATCCTCGCGGAACGTGCCTTCCTCCACCATTTTAGCGAGATCGCGGTTGGTGGCGGCCACCACGCGGATGTCCACGCTGATGGGCTCCGTGCCGCCTACGCGCTCGAACACGCGCTCCTGCAGCACGCGCAGCAGCTTGACCTGCAGATCCATGCTGAGCTCGCCCACTTCGTCGAGAAAGAGCGTGCCGTGATCGGCCTGCTCGAAGCGGCCGCGGCGCGTGGCCACGGCGCCGGTGAAGGAGCCTTTTTCGTGGCCGAAGAGTTCGCTTTCCAGCACGCCGGAGTTGAAGGCCATGCAGTTGACCGAAACAAAGGGGCCTTCCTTGCGCGGAGAGCTGAAATGGATGGCCCGGGCCACGAGTTCCTTGCCCGTGCCCGATTCGCCGGTGATGAGCACCGTGGAACGGCTCACGGCCACGCGGTCCACAATGGAGAGCGTGTTTCGGATGGCCTTGGATTTGCCGATGATGTGATGCGTGCGGTAGCGCTCTTCCAGCGATTCCTGGAGCAGCTTGTACTGACGGTGGGCCTTGGAAAGCTCTACGGCGTTGTGGACGGAAAGCAGCAGCTCGTCGTTGGCAAAGGGCTTGGTGATGTAGTCGAACGCGCCGTAGCGCATGGCTTCCACCGCGCTTTCAATGCTGCCGAAGGCCGTCATGATGAGCACCGGCAGATCCGGCCACGACTTCTTGATGCGCTGAAGCACTTCCTTGCCGGAGAGCTTCGGCATCTTCATGTCGGTGATGACGACGTCGACTTCCGATTCGTCGAGAAAATGGAGGGCCATTTCAGGATCGTTCAAGGCGGTCACTTCGTAGCCTGCATCCTTGAGCAGCGCCTCCATGACGATGAGATAGTTCTTTTCATCGTCGATGACGAGAATGTGGGATATATCACTCATGACTGTTTCCTTCTTCTTCAGACGACTTGCGGGCGGGGAAGCTGATGGTGATGAGCGCGCCTCCCTGCTGAGCGTTGGAGAGTTTCATGGTTCCGCCGTGGGCGTCAATGATGGCCTGCACGATGGGCAGGCCGAGGCCGGTGCCGTTGTCCTTGGTGGTGAAGAACGGATCCATGGCCTTGTTCAGGGCGTCTTCGCTGAATCCCGGCCCCGTGTCGCGGAACGTGAGCGTGACTTTGCCGTCGGAAGGCAGGGAGCTTTCGATGAAGATTTCTCCCGGCCCCTGCATGGCCTGCTGCGCGTTGGCCAGAATGTTGTAGAAGGCGCGGTAGAGCAGGTCGGCGTCGCCGAGCACGGTGACGTCGGGCGAAAGATCGGCATGCACCTCTATGCCCTGACGCTGAAATTCGCCGCCGAGAAAGGCCATGGCCTTGTTGATGACGTCCTGAATGTTCACCACGTCCTGACGGGGCTGACGCGGTCTGGCGTAGTCGAGAAAATCGTTCACCGTGGTGCCGAGGCGGCACGATTCGTCGTAAATGGCGGAGAGCATGGCCTGCGTGGTGGCGTCTTCCGTCTTGTGGCGGCGGATGAGAAATTCGGAGCTGGAACGGATGATGCCCAGCGGATTGCGTATTTCATGGGCGATGGAGGCCACCATGCGGCCCATGCTGGCGAGTTTTTCCGCCTGATGCAGCTGGGCTTCGAGCTGCCGGTTTCTGGCCATGCGGCGGCTCAGGGTGAATTCGGCCTTGCGCGCCACGAAGTGCAGCAGGAAGAACAGGATCAGCGTGGAAATGAGAAAGCCCGTGATGATGAGCCACTGCGAGCGGATGGTGCCCCGATACTGGGGGGTCATGTCCTGCACGATTTCCAGCACGCCGAGCACGGGCACGGGCTGACCGTGCAGCCGCAGACCCTGGAAGTCGGTGTCCACAGTGAGGGGGAACACGGTGCGCAGCAGAAAGGTGCCCTTGGGCAGATTCGGCGTGACGAGCGCCTGCGCGTAGGGCATGGAGGAGAGCACGTCGAAGTGATGGGGCTTTCCTTCAAACACCAGCGGAATGCCGGCGGTGTACATGTCGGTTCGGCGCACTTCTCTGGGATCGGTGGAATAGAGAATGGTGTAGTGATCGTCGAACAGGCGCACGCTTTCGAGCTGCAGACCGTGCAGCTGCGACTGAATGACTTCGTCGAGCAGCTTGTACTGCGCCGGATTGGACAGCGCCACGCGGCCCGAGGCGTAGGTGACGGGCAGGGTGAACTTGCGGAAAATCTGGCGGTTGATGTTGTCTGCAAGCAGCAGCGCGTATTCCTCCTGACTTTCCAGCATGGAGCGGTTCATGGTGCTGCCGATGAAAAGCGTGAGGATGACGCTGGAGATGAGAATCAGCACCAGCGAGATGTAGGAGAAGAACTTGGCCAGATTGAACGGCAGCTTGTTTTCTGCGCTGTTCTGACTTGCGTCATCCATAAGGGTTCCTTCGGGCAAGAGGCGTGGAAAAGGGGGAAGGCCGCGCGGCGACGGGCCGCTCGCCGGAGACGATGTTTGCCGCGCCGAAAGGGGGCGGGCGTGAAAAACATGCGCCGCGCCTGCAAAGAAGCGCATTTCGCCTCTTTTGCAGACGCGGCTGCCGATGTTAGAAGTTCATGGTTTCCGAGGGAATGGCGGTGAACATGGCCAGTCTGGCCGCGTCTTCTTCGGAGCCGGGCATGCCGAGGCGGGCGCGCGCGAGCTTCTTGCCGTTTTCCACGGCGGGCTGATCCACGGGATTGATGCCCATGAGCCAGCCGGTGAAGATGGTGGCGGCTTCGAGGAGCATCATCATCTTGCCGGCGGAGAAGGCGCTTTCATCGGGCATGTCGAGATGCACCACGGGCACGTCCTTCTGCGCCAGGGTGGCGCGGGTGGCCAGGGTTTCGGCGTCGAGAATGTCGCCGAAGCTGTGACCCTTCAGGTACTGCCACTGTTCGGGCAGCTTGGTGGGCATGGGCAGCAGCGTCTTGTTGGCGGGCGTGCTCACGAAGAGGCAGATCTTGTCCTTGGGGCCGTCGAGGAACATCTGAAGCAGGGAATGCTGATCGGTCACGCCGGTGGCGGGAATGGGCATGGTGCCCTTGCCGTCCTTGCCGAGGCTTTCCGCCCAGAGCTGGCAGAACCAGGGTCCGAACGTGGACCAGGCGGGAATGTAGCAGAAGTAGATCACCTGACTCTTGCCGGCTTCGGACATCTGCCAGGCCCAGCGGGCGAGCTTCCAGGAAGGATGGTCGAGCAGCGAGTCGGGGTTTTCCGCCAGCGGACGGCCCACGGAAATGGCGCCCTGAATGAGTCCCTTCCAGTCCATGCCGAGGAACACCGCCGGCACCATGCCCACGGCGGAGAGCACGGAATAGCGGCCGCCGAGATTGTCCGGCACGGGCAGGGAGCGCAGGGCGTACTTGTCCACCTCGTCGCGCAGGAAGCCCTTGTTGGCGTCGGTCACCACGAACAGATGTTCCTGCCAGGTGCCGGGGAGCTTGCCCTGCAGCCAGGGCAGCACGAGGAGGTACTGGGCGATGGTCTCGATGGTGCCGCCGGACTTGCTGACCACGACCACCAGCGTGTCTTCGGGCACCAGCTTGTCCAGATGTTCCTGGAGCCATTCGGGATGCACGTTGTCGGCAATCCACAGGCAGGGGCCGTCGTAGTTGGGGCGGTCCTGACCGGGGGCGAAGGCGCGCTGAAGCGCACGGGGACCGAGCGCCGAACCGCCGATGCCGAGCAGCAGCATGTGCTTGAAACTCTTCAAAAATTCTTCATGAATTTCAAGCTGATGAATGAGATCTTCCGCAAAGGGAAGCGCCAGGAAGGGAAGAACCGGCAGCTCCTGCTTCAGCTTTTCGATGAAGCGGGAGTCGTCGGAAGGACGGTCGGCAACGCCGCCGATCCATGCATGGGCCCAATCAAGTTTCGCCTGAGTCATAAACGCACCATCCGGTAAAGAGGTTTAGTTGTACAGTGCTTCCTTTATGCGATGCAGAGCATCCATGAGAACGTCGTCGGCAACGGCGTAGGAGAGGCGGATGCAGTGAGGATCGCCGAAGGCTTCGCCGGGAACGCAGGCCACGCGGGCCTTTTCCAGCAGCATGGAGCACACGGCTTCTCCGTTAGGCATCTGGGGCGTGAACAGGGCGCTCACGTCGGGGAACAGGTAGAAGGCGCCTCCGGGGCGGTGGCACACCACGCCGGGCCAGGTGGAAATTTCGGCCATGGCGAGATCGCGGCGGCGCAGGAAGGAGAGGCGCATTTCCTCCACGCAGTCGTAGGGGCCGTCCAGAGCGGCCACGGCGGCCTTCTGGGCGATGGAGCACATGTGCGAGGTCATCTGTCCCTGCAGCTTGGAGCACTGTTTGATGAGGTCCTCATGGGCGAGCGTGTAGCCCACGCGCCAGCCGGGCATGGAAAACGCCTTGGACAGGCCGTTCAGAATGGCGATCTTTTCAGGGAACTTTTCCCACCAGTGCGAGGCGCTCACGGGTTTGCCGTCGTACACGAGCTGTTCATACATTTCATCGGCCAGCACGAAGACGTCGTGGTCGAAGCACCACTTGACGAGGGCGTCGAGTTCTTCCTGCGTGTAGGCCACGCCCGTGGGGTTGGAGGGCGAGTTCAGGATCATCATGCGGGTTCTGGGGGTGAGGGCCTTTTCGAGATCGGAAGGGTCGATGCGGAAGCCGCGGGAGGAGTCGGCCTTCACGAGCACGGGATTGCCGCCCGCAAGACGGATGAGGTCGGGGTAGCTGGTCCAGTAGGGGCAGGGCAGGAGCACGTCGTCGCCGTCGTTGAGCATGGCGAGGAGCGTGTTGGCCAGAGACTGCTTGCCGCCGGTGGTGAGAATGACGTTTTCGGGCCTGGCCGAGACGTTGTACTGACGCTGAAAATAATGGCAGACCGCGTTGCGGACTTCCATGATGCCGTTGACGGGGGTATATTTGGTGAAGTTTTCGTCGATGGCCTTCTTGGCTGCCTCGCAGATGTGATGCGGGGTGGGAGCATCGGGTTCGCCCACGGCCAGGCTGGTGACGGCGATGCCGCGAGCCTTCAGTTCGAGGGCCTTGGCATTGATGGCAAGGGTGGCGGAGGGCTTGATCTTTTTCATTCTGTCGGCAAAGTTCATGGTTGCGCTTCCTGTTTGATATGAGCGATAAAAGGCCTGACGGTCACGGTAAAGTCTATCAACTTCACGGGGGCATGTAAATTGATGTTTGCCCGGGAAAGGCATTGCCGCAGTCCGTTGCGGAGATTTTGATGCTTTGCCGTCGCGAGGCTCTTCAAAACTGCGGACGCTGCGTTGCGGCAGGGGCCGCGCGCAAGAAAAAAAGGAAACAAGCGTCATGGAAACGCGTCTTCTGACATATCCCGAAGGGTGCCGCATCGGTCGTTTCGTCCGCAGGGAAAAGCGTTTTTTTGTTCTTGCAAGGCTCGACGGTCAGGAAGTTGTGGCGCACACCAACAATACCGGCACCATGCTCGGTCTGCTGCGTCCGGGCATGCCGGTGCTGCTGTCTCCGGCGACGAATCCGGCGCGCAAGCTGAAATGGACCGTGGAGGCGCTGGGTCAGCCCTGCGGCGACGGCTTTTTCTGGGCCGGGGTGAACACCTCCGTGCCCAACAGACTGCTGGAGGCGATGTTTCACGCCGGGCTGCTTTCGTGGGCGGCAGGGTACACGAATCTGCGGCGCGAGGCCGTGAACGGAGAGAGCCGGCTCGACGGTCTGCTCACGGGGCCCGATCTTCCGCCGCTGTGGGTGGAGTGCAAGAACGTGACGCTGGTGGAAGACGAGGTGGCGGCGTTTCCCGACGCGGTGACGGCCCGGGGAACCAAGCATCTGCACACGCTCATGCGCCTGGCGGCGGAGGGCGGAAGGGCCGCCATGCTGTACGTGATTCAGCGGCCGGACGGGCGCTGTTTCGACGCGGCCGACTACGTGGATCCCGACTATGCCGCAGCGCTTTCCGAAGCCGTCCGCGCCGGCGTGGAAGTGTATCCCACGGTGTTTCACGTGCGGGAGGACGGCGTGTATTACGGCGGCATGCTGAAGTATCGCGGGGAGTAGTCAAAGGGACGGCGCTCAGCGCAAAGAGGCGTTCAACGGTCTGCCGAGGAGGTATGCCATGATAAGAAATCTGATCATCGTCGTGCTGGCGGCGGCGTGCGTGTTTCTGTTCGCCAGTCAGTACATGGACCACAAGGCCTGGAAGGAAGCGGAAATCAGTCCTGCGGAATACGGCGGTCTTGTGGAGCTTCGGGAGCTTTTTTCGGCTTCGGACTATCGGGAAAAGGTGCTGCCGCTGCTGCGCGAGGCCTTTGTGGACGGCCGCGTGACCAGAGGTCGCCTGGAAGAGCTCGGCAGAAAGCTGAGCGGCATAGGCCCCCGCACGCTTGAGATGCTGGAAGCGGACCGCACGCGGGATCGCGTGTCCCGCGCCTGGGACGACGCCCGCGACGGAGCGGCGGCGCTCGGCGAGAGTCTCGGGCGTCAGATGGGCAAGGCCATGCGCGAGCTCGGCGACGCCGTGGAAGGGCTGAAGCCGAAGCGTGCGCCCGAACGCCCGGAAGGCACCGTGGATCTGTAGCCGGGCCCCGACTCGTTTGAAAAAGCCGTGAGCGTGCTCAGGGAGCATGTTCACGGCTTTTTGTCGTCTGTCTGTCGGAAGAAGAGATGTTCGGAATATCGGAAGGGCGCGCGGCCGGGGCGTTTGGGGCGCTTCGGCCGCGCTGTTTCAGCTGAGAGCCGGATCAGAAGCCGGCGGCGAGGCCGTCGCCGCGCGGATCGGTGGCGCCCTGAAGCACGCCGTTGTCCCGCACGAGGATGGCGCCCGCGTGTCCCATGGTGTCGGTGAAGTCTTCGACCACCTTGATGGGATGGCCGCGCTTTTTGAGTTCCTCGACCACGGAAGCGGGAATGCGTCCTTCAAGCTTCACGTCGTTGGACGCCGCGCCCCAGGTGCGGCCGTAGAGCCAGCGGGGGGCGGTAATGGCTTCCTGCGGAGACATGCCGAAGTCCACCACGCGGGTCACGATGGCGGCCTGCGTCTGCGGCTGACCTTCGCCGCCCATGGTGCCGTACACGAGGTAGGGCTTGCCGTCCTTGAGCAGCATGGCGGGGTTCAGCGTGTGCATGGTGCGCTTTCCGGGTTCCAGATGGTTCACGTGCTTCGGATCAAGGGAGAAGAAGCTGCCGCGGTTCTGGAGCAGCACGCCCGTGCCTTCCGCCACGATGCCGGAGCCGAAGTCGTGATAGATGCTCTGGATGAGGGAAACGGCGTTGCCGTCCTTGTCCACCACGCCGAGCCAGATGGTGTCGCCCTTGGGATCGAGGGGAGCCTTGGGACCGGCGGCCTTCTTCATGTCGATGCGCGCGGCCTGCTTTTTGCCGTGAGCTTCGGAGAGAAGGCGATCCAGCGGAATGGACACGAAGGCCGGATCGGAAAGGTAGGCGTCGCGGTCGGCGAAGGCTTCCTTGGTGGCTTCGATGATGGCGTGGTAGTAGTCGGCGCTGCCTTCGCCCATGGCCTTCACGTCGAAATTGTTCAGGATGTTCAGAATTTCCAGGGACGCCATGCCCTGGGTGTTCGGCGGCAGGTTGCAGGCGGCAAGGCCGCGGTAGTTCACGCGGATGGGCTCCACCCAGTCCGCCTTGTGATCGGCAAAGTCCTTGAGCGAGAGCATGCCGCCGTTCTTTTCGAGATCGGCCACGATGCGCTTGGCGATGTCGCCCTTGTAGAATTCGGAAGCGCCCTTTTCCGCAATGGCGGTCAGCGTGGCGGCGAGATCGGGCTGACGGAGCATGTCGCCCGTGACGAGGGGCTTGCCGTCCTTCATGAACACGCGGGCAAATTCGGGGAAGCGCTGAAGATCGCGGAACACCTTGTCGTCGGGATCGGCGTTGACGGCGCTCCAGTAGGAAAGGGAGGTGCTCACCGGAAAGCCGTCTCTGGCGTAGGCGATGGCCGAGGAGAAGAGCTCCTTCCAGGGCATGGTCGTCTTGAGGGCGGACTGGCTGTAGCGATAGGCCTCGTCCCAGCCGGAAACCGCGCCGGGCACGGTGTTGGCTGCGAGGTAGCCGCGGGAGGGAATGTTTTTGAGTCCCTTTGAGGCGTAGAAGTCGATGGTGGCCTTTGCGCCTGCGCGACCGCTGGCGTTCAGGCCGCGCAGCTCGCCGGTTTTGGCGTTGTAGATGAGCCAGAAGTTGTCGCCTCCGGGGGTGCACATCTGCGGATAGACCACCGCCAGAGTGACGGCCGTGGCCACGGCGGCGTCCACGGCGTTGCCGCCGCGGCGCAGCACGTCGAGACCGGCCTGCGTGGCCAGATAGTTGGGGGAAGTCACCATGCCGCGCGTGGCCAGAGGATTGGTGCTCTGGGAAATGGTGGCACAGTAGGAAGGGCTTTCCATGGCTGCGGCTCCGTTGCGGGGGGCGCAGAGCACGGCGCAGAGCGCCGCGGCTCCGAACACTGCCGCCCGTTTGAAGAAAAGGTTCATGCGTGCTCCTAGAGTAAAAAATTACGGAACATTGTCCAAGAGTATCGCATGAACGTATGCAAGTTTTGTGCCGAAATATTTTTCGATATTATTTCGGACTATTGAAATAGTCGTGATGCTGAAAATGCTCTGAATGAGTTCTTTTTTGTGCCGTTTGTTCCGGCCCAACATACCGGTTGAGAACAAAAAAATATCGGCCGAAAGGAGGAAAAATGGTGCGTCGCAACGTTTTTTGCCCGTGCGGAGCCTCTGAAATAAAAAGGGGGAGGGCGTTGGAAAAGCTGACGCGGGCGTGCGCGTCATGGTCTGAGTTTGAGCCGAGATCGTCCCACGGCCCGTGGTCCTTCCGCTCATTCGGCTTAGGCTCATGGATGGGGTGCTCGACATGGTTCCCGGCGCGTTTGCTCCGTGTGCA